>JAESSU010000174.1 GCA_016763955.1 Phycisphaeraceae bacterium
AGCTGTGGCAAAAGTCACTAACGGGTGAAATTGAGCTGTGGATTGAACTAGGACAGCCAGACGAAAAGCGAATTCGTGAGCGAGTATCACACTGTCAACAACCAATGCCGATGCGGCAGCTGATGCCAACATCACTGTGGCTGGCACCCTCTTATCTGAGGGTGGCAACTCAACGGTCGCCGGCAACGGTGGCATAGGCCAAACCGTCGCCATCTCTACAGCAGGTGGCCTCAGTGACATCAACCTCACCAATACAGGTACCAATGTCATCACCGACGGCGGTGGTGCGGCAAACGGCACTTCCGCAGCAGCCGGGCCCATCAACGTGCAAACCTCGAATAATAATGCTGCAGCTAACGCAGATGTCACTATCGCTGGCAAACTCTCTGCCATCGGCGGTGATGCAACAGTCGGTAGTGCAGCAGCCGCAACGGGTGGCAATGTGATGGTCAACACCAACGGCGGTGACAGTGACATTCTCCTAAGCAATGCCGACACCAATATCATTACCAACGGTGGTAGTGGTTCAACCGGTGCGGGCAACGCAGGTACCATCACAATCGATACGGACCTCAACACAGCAGACATCGTCACCAACGGCACCATCAATGCTCTAGGCGGTAACAACACCGCAACGGGTAATGCGGGTACGGGTAACACAGTCACCTACAACACCAACGGCACCACCGCAACCATCCAAGTCAATGGCAACGTCACCACCAACGGTGGCAATGCTGTAACGGGTAACGCAGGCCAAGCGGGCGGCGTCTCCATCACAACCACTGGTACTTCAGGTGCCACCGTCGATATCAATGCCAACACCTCAGCAATGGGTGGTAACTCAACCACATCAGGCCTAGGTGGCAACGGTAACACAGTCGGCATCACAACCGATGGCACAACATCACAGATCACCATCGATGGCACAACCAACACCACCGGCGGCACCAGTGTAAATAGCACTGGCGGAGCAGGCGGAGCAATCACCATCGATACGGGTCTTGCTAACACCACCAATGGCGATGGCAGCTTCATCCTCATCGGTGACACCACCGCATCGGGCATCACCTTCAATGGTGGTCAGGGTGCGACCGGTGGCAATGCTGGTAGCCTCACTATCAACGCTGATGGCAATGATGCAGACATCCAACTCGGAACATCCTCACCAATCACCGGCAACGGTGGCGTGGGAACAGCTGGCAACGGCGGCAACGCTGGCACAGTCGCCATCACAGCTGATGCAGACTATGCCGGTGCTTTGGTCAACGATACCGCTGATGTGGTCATCGGCTCAACCATCACTGTTAACGGTGGCGTGTCCGATGCAGCTAATACAGGCGGTAACGGTGGAACCATCACCCTCCAAGCAGCAGCGGGCATGTTTGATGAAACCGTAAATGGTTTCTTCGCTCTGCCAAACGGCCTACTGATTCTCAATGGCGACCTGTCAGCAAACGCGGGTAACGCCGTGGCAGTCACAACGCCCACCGGTGCCATTACCAATCTGGGTAATGCAGGAGCGATCAACCTTAATACAGTCAATGCTCGCAACACCACCCCCAACGGATTCACCATGCCCGGCGTGGCGACCATCATCGGCACCAAGGCAGGCACCCTGTCAATGAATGTTGCAGGTACTGAAGGTACCGGCTCACTGGCATTTGGTGCTCGTGAAAAATTCACCAACCTTGGTGCAACGACCTTTAACAAAACCATCGCTTCTGCAACGTCAACTGACATCGGTCGTCCAATGAGCGACACCGCAGCAGCTGATGCACATTACACCATCAATACCAACGGCGGTTCACTGACCTTCAGTGACCTGACCATTGACGGCGACTTCCTAATTCAAGGTGACTGGAATAACGATTATTACACGAACTTTGGCATCGCTGGCGTTCACTTTGTTCCACTGGCAGCACGTACTCCTCAGCCATTGCTCCACTATGTAGACAAGACCGGTGACGCGATCTATGACACGAAGGACGTCACATACGATCAAGGTTTAGATGTTGTGGTCAATGGCTCGATCTCTTGGAAGCTTGCTGTGGGCATGGATCCTGCAGTGCAAACCGCTCATGGCAATGTGGACCCACAGTTTGCCTTGCCAGTGGGTGAAGACTTCTCCGGTCATATCCATTCCACCAGTGGTTACATTGTCCGCTACCTAGTGGATAACTTCCGCAGCCCCGTTTATACAGGTGGCGGCGTAGCCGGTGCTGAGAACCTACACATCCTTGACCTTAAGGCTGAAGGCGTCACCATCGCAGAACCAGCATGGGCTCTGCCTTACGATCTCAACGATACGATTCGTGATCGCATGCCAAACCAAGACCTCTTTGATGCGGTAGACAATAACCCAATGCCCACACCTTCTCATATCTCTGAGTTGGAAAATGTTCTGGGTCTTGGTGTTCACCAACCGACCAACGATGAACTTCGTGGTCTAGCGGGCGATCATGCATGGTTCAACGACATGCCTTCGACACTTGATGCGACCGACGCTTCTGTCAATGCAGGTCGCTTGCCAATGGCTCAGGCATCCAATGTCCTTAAAACGCATGGCAGCCTCTTCTATGTCGACGGTGAAGTTGATCCAGAAACCGGCGAACTCACACGCATTGCACAAAACGATCACCTCCGAGAAGTGCTCGCCGGTGCAACGCAAAATGTGACCGCCAACTCAACGGCTGCGGATATCCGCAGCATGGTTGATGGTTCCGGTGATGAAGCTGCAAGCATCATGCAACAGCTTGATCAACTCGTAGACCAGATTCAAGTCATGGGCCTAACCCCACGTGAACTGAATATTGTTCTTGAAAACCTACTGGCTAACATCACACCCGGCAGCATCACAGTGAACCAACTCCTTGGTGCGATCCAAACTGATGTGACACCAGTTGATGAAACTGAAGTTACCTTCACAGGTCTTGAGTGAGAATGAATGGGGCCCACCCCAAGTCACTGAGATGTTCGGGAGTTCCCAAATAATGTTTGGGACTTCCGGGGTTTCAAGCTTCCGGAGTTTCGAACTTCCGGGGGGGACGACAATTAAATAAAAACATCAAGCGTCCGTCAGACATCTGACGGACGCTTTTTTTTAGAGTGCTTTGCACAATGACTTACTGCTGTGAATCATTTAGTTTTGTCGGAGAGTGTGTGCACAAGAGCATTACGAATCCAACCGTATCTATTTGCATTGAACAATAGCTGCGATGCATTGCTGACCCGTGCCACTGGAGTGACAGGGCTTTTTGAGACGTTACGAGAAATAGCTGCGACACTTCTGGGGTTCTTGCGGGGGGTGGCAGATAATGATGCAAAATGTTTAGTAGGTTGTCACTTCTGAATCGATTGTTTCAAAAAAAAACCCCCCCGGAAGTTATCAATTAAAGATTGACGGCATCCTAGGCAGCGTTCTTAATCATGCTAGCCAGATGACGGTTGCGACTAAATGCAGCATGGATGGGTAGTTTCTAGCCAGCCTTTCGTAACGTGTGGCGATGCGAC
>JAESSU010000175.1 GCA_016763955.1 Phycisphaeraceae bacterium
CCACCCGACATTGGCAGTTGCAGAGCTAATGCGTTTGCTGATGGATGATTATCACTTAAGTTGGAAAAAGGCGTGGAGTATTACGACAAATACTATGGCGTATACCAATCATACGCTCCTACCAGAAGCATTGGAAAAATGGCCAGTGCGCTTAATGGGCGAGTTATTGCCGCGTCTAAGCAACCTGCTAGCTCCTTATCCAAAATTTGATAGGCACGGGGGAGCTTTTTTTGATCATCAAACAATGCAATAGCGATTGCCTGAGGTGCAGATTGGGACACTGCTGAACTAAGGGTGATTTTTTGATACATCAATGATGTCTCCAAGGACTTACTTTAAAACGTAGAGAATAATCGCCAGAGCCCTTTTCCGCCAAGTCACAATGCCCCTGAGCCGTTACAATGTGATGCCATTGTTTATTTTGGGATCAAAAATGGAACTGGATTATTCAACTTTCCTACAACTTAGTGTCCTACTACCCGCAAGCTTACTTGCGGTCATTGTCCTCTATAAACGTGGACTTTTAAGTAAGAAATCGTTAAATAACCGCCCGATTTACCCGTTAGGCATTGAGGGAATTGACCTTGCGATAGGCATGTTACTGATCCTGCTGGGCATGGTATTCGCATCGCAAGTAGGTGCAAATTTAAAGGGTGATGAGGCAACCGCTTTCCAAAAAGCAATCGTTCAATTGATGATGCAGTTTTGCAGCTTCGGGCCGTTGATGGTCTACGTCGCTTACAAAATCATATCGACCCAACATCGTTTGGGGGACTTTGGGTTGTCCTTACATAAGCCCATTCATTGGCAAATGGGGGTCTGGTCAGCAATCTTGTGTATTCCGATTCTCATGAGTCTTAGCGCTTTGGTTGGGCTGGTCTCCATTTTGTTCCATTTCCCAACGCCTGAAATAGCACATGAACTACTTGAAACCATCAGTCAAACCAAAGATGTCTCGACTTTGATTGCGTTACTAAGTAGTGCCATCATCGTTGCCCCTTTGATTGAAGAATTTGTGTTTCGCGGTTTTTTACAACATTGCATGCGCGATATTATTTCAGCAAAAACCCCTTGGGTGAATATCATTCTCTGTAGTCTGATTTTTGCCAGTGTTCATATCGGCGCGGCACAATGGCAAACCATGCCCGCGTTATTTACCCTTGGCTGCATCCTTGGCTGGATGTATGAACGCACCGCAAGTCTCTGGCCATGCATCATCTTGCATGCGATCTTTAATGCTCTAAATATTAGCATCGTCCTGCTACTGATGTGACCGTTGGACACTTTAAAAAAACTGCATTTATCGAAACCATCGAGGGCCATGACCGTAGGCTTGGTGAAGCAATTTATTTAGACGTTGCAGATCAGGCATGCCAACCTGTGAGGCAATGGCTTTGGCGGGTTGCGTGGTGTGTTCAAGCAGATGCCTTGCTCGCTGTGCGCGCCTTGCTTGCACATATGCGACAATCGTCATCTGATGATGTTTACGAAACAAACGCCCTAGGTACGCATGTGAAATTTCGGTGACATCCGTCAATTCCTCAATGCGGAATGACTCATTAAGGTTTAGCTCGATCCACGCCATGGCTCGCTGAAGAATTGGATCGACAGTGGGACTTTTTCGAGTTGCTCGATCACGCAGATCCCATAGTAGAGTCCAGAGTATAGCCGAGGATTTGGGACTACTTGGAGCTGCAATAATTGCTTCCATTTGATCACGCCACCGTCCTAAATCATCTTTGACTAAGGTCACCACCGACATCTTCAAACCGTTACCTGACGTGTGTTTTGGGGATCGGAAATGAGAGCCGAGCAATTCACAAGGCTTATCCCATTCGTAAGTGGATCGCTGGCCCGCTGGCGTGAGACTGACATCACCAGGTTGCAGTTGATACGTCTGTCCTTGCACTGAAAATTGCGTAGAACTCAGATACAGATGAATCGCCCACAGGTCATGCAACACATAACTATCGCGTCGCCGTTGCTGACCATGTATCGATGCTGAGGCATAAATAACCTGCGGCGGGGTGTCGAGGGGCATCTGACAGGTCATATTTCCATCATGAGTATCATTTTCGACCACTTATTCACCAATCTAGACAATTGTTTTATTTGATTTACCGTGCATAATTATGAAGTCAAAGTTTAAGACTGTCAATTTAAACTACAAACCTCATAAAGGACCCCGCCATGAATCAACCCCCTAAGCCCTTTTTACTGTCGCCGGCTCAGCGAGAGCAATTTGAGACAGAAGGTTATCTAGTGATCGAAAACTTGCTCGATGACGCAGTGCTAGACCCTGTCATCGCAGAGATATCAGAGCAAGTTGATCAACACGCCCAGCGACTTTATGAAGAGGGGAAGCTTTCAAGCTTGTACGAGGAGTATGACTTTTCTCATCGCCTAGCCATGATCAGCAGTGAAACGGATGTCATTGCCAAGGCAATTTGGGGCGGCACGCTCAACGGCGAAGCGATCTTCAACTTAATTCGAAACCCCAGACTACTGGACATGGTCGAAGCCTTCACCGGCCCGGAACTCATCGCCTCTAGCGTGTACCGCCTGCGTCCAAAAATTCCTAACTACAACTTCGGTGCAGTTCCCTGGCATCAGGACTCAGGTTACTTCGAGCCGTTTTGTGACAAGGCGTTGGTGATGACGTTTTGGATTCCACTGGTCGATGCCAACGAGGAGAACGGCTGCTTATGGGTACTCCCACGATCGCATCACAGCGAGGTGTTGCCTCATCGTTGGCGTAAAGAGGGATACCTAGTCATTGATGAAAAAAATCTACCTGCGGATCAACAACCCGTCTGCTGTCCGGTTCCTAAAGGCGGAGCGTTACTGTTGCACAATCGCATCCCCCACGTTAGCTATGAAAATAAAACTGATGCAGTGCGATGGTCAATGGACCTGCGTTACCAAAGTGCTGCCTCACCGACTAATGCGCCAATCAGCAAATTGCCTGGCGAACAACTCCCCCGTGGCAGTAGTGCCGCAGAGCCAGATTATATTCCACCAGCTTGCTATCCCCCCGAAGCAGACTTCCTCGTACGAAGTAAGCTCCGTTCCAATGAAGTGGTCACTGATCATCAACAATTTGCCCGCATCCGTGACCAACACATCAATCGCCCAGTGACTGATCGCTGGAGCCACGAATAAGACCGTTTAAATCAATCAAAGGAAAAACCATGCCTGCTCACATTGTTACACCGCTCACCAGTCGTCAACGCATGACGCGAATGCTCCAGCGACAAGACCACGATCGCATTCCCCGTCATGATGGCTACTGGCCGGAAACCATCGCTCGTTGGAATCAAGAAGGTTTTGAGGGCGACGCAGAGACTGCCTTGCAGCGACTAGGCGGTGACGTGGCACAAATCGTATGTGCTTGGCCACGTCCCTTTCCTGGCAGTGAAAAAATCCTCGAAGAAGATGAAAAAACCAAAGTCGTCCAAGATGATATGGGGCAGGTCAAACGTGTTTGGAAGGACCGATGGGGCACGCCGGAGCATATTGGTTTTGGCTGTGATGGGCCGGCTAAGTGGTATGAAATATATAAGCCTGCATGACTGTCTGCCCAGCCAAGCTTTGCCAGTAAACTAGAAGAAGTATTAACCCGATGGCGAGTGAAGGACAGCCAAGAAAAGTTCTGCGCCCTCAATGGGATCGAATCATTCGAAGCGATGCGACAACTCGTCGGTGATGAAGTCCTTTTGATGGCCATGGCAGAAGACCCCGAGTGGGTCGTGGATATGTCCAACACCTATACGGACCTAATTTTGCGTGAATGGCAAATCCTTTTAAAGACAGGCATCCGCGCTGATGCCGTGTGGGTCTTCGGTGATGTGGGTTACAACCGTGGCCCATTTTTTTCACTCAACATGTATCGCCAATTGATTCAGCCGGATCACCAGCGACTCGTACGCTTTGCTCACGAACACAACATGAAGTTCATCTACCACACCGATGGTGATGTGAGAACGCTAATCGATGCCTTTGTCGAAAACGGCTACGACTGCATCCAACCCATGGAAGCCAAGGCCAACATGGATGTGCGTAAGCTTGCACCACAATACGGTGATCGCTTATCGTTCTTTGGCAACATCGATATGACTGTGGCGGGCAAAAATGACCGCGATGCATTAGAGCATGAAGTAACCAGCAAACTTGCAGCAGGTATGGTGAATCATGGTTACGCTTACCACTCTGATCATTCCGTTCCGCCGGGCGTGAGTTGGCCGACGTATCAATGGCTCATCGAGCTATTGGACAAATACGGCAGGTACGAATGACCGACAAAAAAAGAGTTAACCTGGCGTTTGAAACTCAGTGAGACATCTTGCTGCATCGGCTAGTAGCACTCGGCTAACACCGACTAGGCCGTACGCTTTGGCATCATGAATCTGCTGTATTGCAAACATATGAGTCTGCGAAGACCAGAGAAATCCAAATACGCCCCAGGGTTCTGATGTGCAGTGATCTGGCTGTGTGTGATACAGGTGATACAACGCGATCTGTTCAATGCGTTGTGCCCATGGGGTATTTTGCACAAGCAAGGCCGCATTGGTAAGGGCATGTATGCCTAGCAGTTCACGGTAAGTCCACCCGTCTAACGATTCTTCTGGGTCTTGTTTCGTCAGTGGATTGTCAGGCACAATACGGTCAACAATTTGCTGGATCACTGCCATGGCTAGCTCGATATCACCATCGATATGTCGCAAGGTTCCCATCAATAGCAGACAGCTAGCTTGCCAAAGCACGATCTCTGTGGACATGTGCGGTGGGGGTGTGTTTCGATAAATTTCGATCTGGCGAAGGGGGGTAGCAAGCTGATCAAATTGCAGTGTTAGATGATCCCAGATGCTGTCGGGTAAATTAAGATAACGCTTTTTAAACGCAGCAAGATGCACATGTAAAGTAAGTAGCGGGTAAACTGGACGCTTGGGTAATGAAGTGATTGATTGCCCCGCAGCGAGATTGGCTAACCCGTCGATGAGCGTCTGATAGCTATCGGGGTTGTCCTGAATCATTAGTTTTGAGACGGTGACTAGGGCCTTTAGATCATCAGGAATGTTATCATTATTGGGGGTATCATTGACTAATTGCGTCACGGATTGAAGATATTCGCTAAAATGATGTTCTGTCATAATATCGATATCCTAAGGAACAAAAGCATCATGGCCAACTGGCATCCCACTATCAACGAAACTGAACTTACAGATCAAGCCCCGCAAGCTGTGATGGTCGAAGGCGAATCCATCGTGTTATGTAAGCATAATGGCCAAGTGCAAGCTTTTGTCAATAGCTGCCCGCATGCGGGCCTGCCCCTTGATGGAGGCGATGTGACCGATGGTGTTTTGACCTGTCCCTTTCATGGCTACACGTTCGATCTTTGCAGCGGCCAGAATACAGTCTTTGGGACGGATCAACCCTTAAAAAGATGCCCTGTGCGTGTTGTCGATGGCAAAGTCGAAATCGAGGCGTAAAAAAATAGTCGCAATCATTACAAATATCGCACCTTAATTAAAACCACCCACTACCCAAAATTTTCACCCATATCGGATTATCCATGCTTGAAGATGTTCTGAGTTATCTTGATACACAACACCAGCCCGCAGTGGATCGTCTAATCGACCTGCTGAAAATACCTAGCGTCAGTACGGACTCTGTCTACACGTCGGATGTCCGTAAGGCTGCGGTGTGGGTTGATCGTCATCTTCAGGAAGCAGGGTTGCATTCAGAGATTCATGAAACTGCGGGGCATCCGATTGTGTTTGCAACCAATGATGATGCTCCCAAAGACGCGCCTCATATTCTCTATTACGGCCATTATGATGTGCAGCCACCGGACCCTTTGGATAAATGGAATTCGCCGCCGTTTGAGCCTGTGATCAAAAATAACGCAGTCGTCGCACGGGGGGCTTCGGATGACAAAGGACAGGTCTGCTGCATCATTGAAGCATTGATGGCATGGAAAAAAGTTCATGGCAAAATCCCCGTCCGCATCACCGTCCTTATCGAAGGCGAAGAAGAATGCGGCTCAGGTTCATTGCATAACTTTGTCGTGGAAAACCGTGATAAACTCAAAGCAGACGTCTGCGTGATTTCAGACACCACCATGTGGAACCAAGACACCGTTGCCATCACATACGGCTTACGTGGCTTGCTTTATTTTGACATCAAACTCCATGGCCCCAGTCGTGATCTGCACTCTGGAATGTATGGCGGGATTCTGGCTAACCCATGCAATGAATTAACTCATGTGCTAGGCAAACTCTTTGATGAAAACCATCGCGTCACCATCCCCGGTTTTTATGACAATGTTCAGCCCATCTCCGAAAAAGAGCAGCAGCAATGGAACCAACTGACATTTGATGAAATGACCGACTGCTTATCACCCGTGGGCGTGACACAACCTCATGGCGAAGCTGGATTCACCACATTGCAACGCCGTTGGGCAAGGCCCGCGTGCGATATCAATGGCATGTATGGAGGCTATGGCGGTGAAGGAGCCAGGACCGTCATCCCAAGTTTTGCAGGGGCCAAAGTCAGCTTCAGACTGGCTGCGAATCAGTGTCCAGATCGCATTGGCGTGCTTTTTGAGCAGTGGCTTCATAGCCATGATACGCATGGTTGCCGCTGGGAAATTACGAATTTTGGCGGGGCCGTGCCGGTGGCAGTATCACAAAATTCTCCCTACATGACCGCCGCTGCCAAAGCGATTACCGTAAGCAGTGGCAAAGAGCCCGTTCTAATCCGTGAAGGGGCTACCATCCCCGTCGTCGGTCAGTTTAAACAGGACCTTGGGCTTGATAGTTTGCTCATTGGTTTTGGCCTGATAGATGACCATATTCATTCGCCTAATGAGCGGTTTAATTTAGATTGTTTTAAGTTAGGTTGCCGAACACACGCAGCCCTGATCGCCGAGTTTGCGAATCTTAAATGAGAAACTTCACGGTCGTTTTCGACCGGGCGCGCTTTACATATCATTGGCAGGGTTGATTGAAGCTTTTTGAAAGTCAAGGTGTCTTTACAGCCAAGCCGGGCAAACGTATGTCCTGTGAATTGTCTTGGCGAGCCGTGTCGACACGAGATTGACCGCAGGAATCCTTCGGCTTCCCGCGGCTTTCCCCATATTTCAGACAAAAGCCGCAGGAAGTGACGCAGTCAATTCCTACGGGGATCGGTGGCAGATGATTATGCAAAATACTCTTGCAGGACTGATTGAAACTTTCTGAAAGCCAAGTTGCTGTTGGAGATGATCTATTCTAATGGACGTGTGCTTTACAACGATGCGGTATCAGCTAGGCAGACGTTTTGGAGAATTCCCGGCGTGTTTGTAAATTTAGACGTAAAAAAAGCACACCTGGTGAATAGACATCAGGCGTGCTTAAGATTGTATGCTTGCGAACCTAATCAGATGATTAGGCTGCTGCGACAGCTTCTTTTTTATGATTGAACTTAGCCGTCAAGCGAGACTTGTAACGCGATGCGGTGTTTTTGTGTATCGTGCCTTTGGCAGCAGTACGGTCGAGAAGCTTATATAGACCTGTAAGTTCTAATTGAGCTTGTTCGATTGAACCGTGAAGGATGGTTTCTTCATAAACCTTTAATACTTCACGGTAGTTACGCTTGCGCCAGCGGTTAAGCGCGTTACGAGATTCATTCTGACGGATACGTTTTTTAGCACTGAGCGAATGCGCCATGGCAGTTGCTTCCCTAAAATCAGCAATATGCTATCGGTTTTAATCAATTTACAAGACCACGTTAGCGTCAGCTAATGTGGAGCAAAGTATTATGGGCAAAATCAGTTAGGAATGCAAGTGCAGGGAAGATTTTTTTTAGAGATGACTGCAAAGTGATCCAAGGGATGTGGGTTGGACCTTGTCTGTTAATCATCTGTGAGCGGCCGTTTTGAACGGGGCGGTTGTTGTAAATCGTCATCTATCTTGATGTAGCGTTGGGTTTTCTGGTCTTGATGTGCGGCCTGTTCTTGACAGGGTTGATGCTGTAGTTACACTGGTGGTCTTGTTTGATGTTAGTGGCAATAGGGCCACTACGTGACTTGAGGCAACGCATGATGCCAATGAACGTTTCGCAAGTTTGTTTTGGAGATTTGGTTCTTTGATGGCGCGGTTCCCGCACCATCTGAATCAGGTCGCTATGACTTGTCGCTTCATGGATTTGAAGCAACCCGTAAAAGCAGCCTCCATTATTTTGGAGACTGTTCTATAAGGTTGTTTCACATTATGTTTTCAGTGTAGAATTTTTCTACTGCTGAGCTTCAAGCCATGGATCGCATTGTGCGAGACATGGCTTTTTTAGTATTTGGATATCTACGGATGTCTGGATCGAACAATTTGGTGGACTCAGACGAGTCCGACAATTTAATAGTTAACAGGATGACAGACAGATGAACACTCAGGAAATGCTACGGCTAATCGATTCTATTGCACGCGAACGTAACGTGGACAAGGAAGCTTTGCTTTCTGACCTTGAACAGGCGATGGTTTCTGCCGCGCGTAAACATTTTAATGCAGTCGATACTGAAGAGTTTAAGTGTCAGCTTGATCGTATGAGTGGCAAAATTCGTTTGTGGCGTGGTGAAGACGAAATTCCTATTGAAGAACTAGGTCGTATTCCCGCACAAACAGCTAAGCAGGTCATGATTCAGCGTTTCCGTGAAGGTGAACGCGCAAGCATTTTCAATGAGTACATCGACCGCGTCGGCGAATTGGTTACCGGTACTGCACAGCGTTACGAGGGAGGCTCATTGGTCATCTCCGTAGGCCGGGCAGAAGGTTTTATGCCCCGCAGCGAACAGATTCCAGGCGAACAGCACCAAGCTGGTGAACGTGTTCGTTGTTTGATTTTAGATGTTCGTGAAGCAGGCAATCAAGTCAAGATTGTTCTTTCACGCGGTAATCCAGAATTCATTCGTCGCTTGTTTGAAGTAGAAGTACCTGAAGTTTCCGAACGAATTATTGAAATCAAAGCGATGAGCCGTGAGCCTGGACACCGTACTAAAATTGCGGTGAGTAGTATTGACTCTAAGGTCGATGCTGTGGGTGCTTGTGTGGGTGTGCGTGGTAGTCGTATCAAAAAATATCGTCGATGAACTCGGCGGTGAAAAGATCGACATTGTCCGCTGGAACGAATCTTCACAGATTTTGATTCAGAATGCTCTTAAACCTGCTGAGGTCGTAGAAATTAGTCTTTGTTTTGAGTTAGGCCGTGCGACGGTTGTCGTTAATGAAGATCAATTGTCTTTGGCGATTGGTAAGCGAGGCCAGAACGTTCGTCTTGCAGCTCGTCTGACGGGTTGGGATGTGGACATTCTTACGCCAGTTGAATTCACCAAGGGTCTGGACATCATGGCGACGACGCTTACGAGCATCGACACCATTGAGGAAGACAAGGTTGATCGCCTAGCTGCTTTGGGCATTATCAGCGTCTTTGACGTTGAAGAGGATGGCGTGGATTACTTGCAAACCAGCTTGGAAATCACTCCTGAACTTGCCAAAGAAATCTCTGAAGTTGCAGCTGCCAAGGCCAAAATTGTTGGTGAACAACAGCTCATTGAGAAGGAAGCAGCAGCCAAGCGTAAGGCCCAAGGCGGCGATGTGAATGCGGATATGTCCGTGCCTAGTGAACAGCAAGCTGCTGCGGTATTGGGTTTAATTGGTGGCGCCCCGGTCGCTAAGTCTGCTCCCACGCCAGCTGCTGGTGGTGCTGATGCAAGCGGGAGCATTGTTGATATGCTCACCAACCGTGTGAGTGTTGCTGAGCCCGCCCAAGATCAAGAAACAAAAGAAAATGAAGTTGCAGTTGAAGCTGATGTTCAATCAGAAGCCCAAGCTGTAACCGAAGAAGAAGTTACTTCAGAAGTAACGCAAGAGTCTGTGCCCAGTGAGCAAACGCCCGCTGATACAGACCAGGAAGACGAATCACAGCAGACACAGTGATCATGACTGGTGTAGGAATCTGTCAAAGTGACGGGTTTGTGAAGGTCAGTCATTGTGTGTTGCGTGCTAACAAGCTCCGGATAGCTAAAGGAGACGGATTTGGCGAAGGCCAAGAGAGTATTCGAAGTTGCCAAAGAACTGGGTGTTACCAGCAAGGCAATTGTCGCTAAGTGTAAGGCTGAAGGTGTCCCGGACGTTACTAACCATATGTCCGTGGTCAAAATCGGCCTTGTGATGACCATTCAAGAATGGTTTAGCGTCGGCGACACTGTAGCTGACGCTGCGCATACTGCGGTAGAAACGGCTGAAAGGGTGGACCTTAAAAAGGTTCGCCGTAAAGCCACTGCCAAAGTTGCGACCAAAGCGACTGCGAAAGTTAGGGTTGCACCCATTGATACGCCTGATGCAGTGACGACTCCGAAAGATGTCAGCAGTGATCAGGACGCAACCGATGCGTCATCTGATGTACTGGTGATGGAAGCTCCGGAAAATCCAGAGGATCAGCAGCCGTCTCCCCAGACCGCTCAAGACCCCGCGGAGTTAGTTGCGCAAACGCTTGATCCTGTTGAACCGGCTGTCGAGCAAAGCGTCGTTGAGGAAACTGTCGTTGACGTTCCCACTGACGATTCTGCTGACGCAGTGGCGAGTATTCCAGCTGAGGGTAGTGGGCCATTGATGAACGTGCCCCGTCGTCCAGAGAATATTAAGCCCGTAGGCGAGCAGTTACAAAAGCCCACAGGTGCGGTCCTTAAGGGCCCACGCGTGATCCGTATTGAGCAGCCTGAACAAGTTCAAGCGCCTCGTCCTCGTCGTGCTCCTAATGGTGGTAACGGCGGAGATAATCGCGGTGGCGGTAATGGTGGCGGTGGTTATAGATCCTCCACAGAACCCAATGTGCCCGGCATCTCTCGTTCCCGTGGCCCAGAACGTGGTCGTGGTGCAGGGGCTGGTGCAAATGCAGGGGGAGCCGGTGGCGGTGATAACCGTGGAGGTGCTAACCGTGGCGGTAAACGTCGTGGCCAGAACGCTCGTCGGGGCCGCAGTGGTGTCTCAATGCCAGTTGGAGCAGGGAAGATCAGCGAACAGGATCTGATTGAATTGGATGCACGCCTTAAGGGTGCGCCCGGTTACATGAAACAGCGTCGCCGTAATCTCAAGTCCAAAGCCTCCAGTTCACAAGCTCTAATGCCCGTGGATACGGGTGGTAAAGTTGAAATCTCTGAACCGATCACGATAAAATCTCTCTCTGCTGCCACTGGTATTAAGACCGCTGGCATTGTGAAGTATCTTTTTGCCAAGGGCATTATGGCGACGATTAACTCCGCCATTGATACTGAAGCAGCCATGGAAATTGCCATGGAGTACGAAATCGAGTTGGAAGTCAAAGAACGCCAGACTGCCGAGCAATCTGTACTCGTTGAGTTCGAGAACCAAGAACCCACTAACGTGAGCAAACGTCCACCTGTGGTCGCTGTTCTAGGTCACGTTGACCATGGTAAAACCAGCTTGCTCGACAAGATTCGCAAAGCTGACGTGGCTGCCCATGAAGATGGTGGCATCACTCAGCATGTGGGTGCTTATCGTGTCACGGTGACAGGATCAGACGGCACGGACAAAACGGTTGTCTTCCTAGACACACCCGGTCATGGAGCGTTTACCTCCATGCGTGCTCGCGGTGCGAATATCACCGACATTGTCGTATTGGTCGTTGCTGCTGACGACGGCGTGATGCCTCAGACGATTGAGTCGATTAATCATGCCAAGGCTGCTGGTGTTCCAGTTGTGGTGGCATTGAATAAAATCGATATGCCCATGGCAAGTGAAGAAAACATTCAACGCATCTATGGTCAGTTAGCTGAGCATGGTCTAAACCCAACTGAATGGGGCGGTGAAACTGAAGTCATCAAGACCTCAGCTGAAACCGGCGAAGGTGTTAATGATCTTCTTGAAGTCTTGGATTACCAGTCGGAACTGCGTGATCTTAAGGCTGACCACGGTGGTCTGGCTCGCGGGATGGTTATCGAAACTGAGATGCAGGAAGGTCGGGGCCCTGTGGCTCGTGTCCTCGTGCAACAAGGGATGATGGCTGTGGGTGACTTTATCGTCATCGGCCGTGCTTTTGGCCGTGTCCGTGATATGACTGATGAACGTGGCAATATCATTACAGATGCGGGGCCTTCAACGCCACTGGAACTTTCGGGTATCGACATGGTTCCCAATGCCGGTGAGCATTTTTATACAACGAAGACGCTTCAACGCGCTGAAAATGTGGCCAAGCAATACCGCGAGAAGGAACGTCAGATTCAACTGGCATCCCAAACCAAAGTCACGCTTGATAACTTTTCTGAAACCATCAAAGCAGGTGAAACCAACTTCCTACGTGTGGTTCTCAAGGCAGACGTGCAAGGTAGCATCGACGTTCTTAAGAAGACACTTGCAGAAGTGGGCAATGCTGAAGTGGCCGTCAAAGTCATTCACAGTGCTGTGGGCGGCGTGACCGAATCCGATGTCTTGCTCGCGGATGCTTCTGATGCGATTGTGGTTGCTTTCCATGTGGTTGCTAATCATGTGGTGCGTGATATTGCAGAACAACGTAGCGTTGAAATTCGTCAGTACCGGGTCATTTATGATCTGATCGATGAAGTTAAGGCAGCTTTGGAAGGCATGCTCACACCTGAAGTCAAGGAAGAACAACTGGGTATGGCCGAAGTTAAGCAGGTCTTTAAGATCAGCAAACTTGGCAATATTGCAGGCTGTTTGGTGATCGAAGGTTCAATCCTAGCTAAATCTAAGGTTCGCGTGATTCGTGATGATATCGTCGTGACGGACAATCGTGACATTGAAGCGCTGCGTCGGATTAAGGATGAAGCGAAGGAAGTTCGTCTTGGTACTGAATGCGGTATTCGCATCAAGGGCTTTGATGACTTGAAACCAGGTGACCAGATCCTTAGCTTCAAGCGAACCGAAATTGCCAGAAAGCTTGAAGACTGAAAAAAGAAGGCTGTGGTAACTTAAACAGCAATGATAATTGGTGTCTTACAAGTTGAATTGACGATTGACGGCCCTAAGTCTCTTAAGGACAAACGCCGTGTCGTTCAACGGATCAAGGATCGACTTCACCGGGAACATCAGGTCTCCGTAGCCGAAGTTGATCAACTTGATAATCACCATATTGCTATTTTAGGGATCACCATGGCTAGTAATGATGTTCAGTACACACAAAGTGTATTGGACCGGATTTTAGATAAGTTACGGGATCAGCGTGATTGCTATTTGAGTCATCACAACAAACAAATCCTGACAGGATGTTAAATAAAGACGAGGTTGCATTAGCGACATGACAAGCTAAATTTGCAACGACTTAAGAAATTAGAACCAAGCTATGAGTCATCGTATTGAACAAATTGAATCAACGATCAAGCGAGGCATCTGTGAGTTACTGATGCGTGATCTTGCCGATCCACGCATCCGTGGCATGGTTAGTGTCATCCAGGTGAAAGTTACTCAGGACATGCATCTAGCGACTGTCCGCGTTTCAGTGATTCCTGCTGAATATGAAAAGCTTACGATCCATGGCTTAAATAGTGCTTCGAAGTACATCCATGGCAAGTTATTTAAAAGACTCTCGGTTCGGCGTTTGCCGCATCTGACATTTGAAATCGACCCCACCATTAAAAAACAGGCGGAGATTTTTGCCGCCATTGAAGAAGGATTGGCCAAGGAAAAAGCATCTGAAGATGTCTCGGCCGATTCCCAAGAAGATACGCAGGAGCCCACTTCATGAAAGAAGACAGTACCTACGCCAAAAAGTTTACTGCCCTGATGAAAAAAATCTGCAAGGCTCACAAGTCTGTAGATGTTTTACAGCTTGAACCGACCACGCAATTGATCATCAGCTTTATGGAATGGAATACGACCCATGCCATGGCACTTGAAGCGCATGACACATTGATGAAGGTCATGGTTGATAACAATGACGTGCGCGTGAGTCTCCCCCAAGAAATTATTCACTTTATTGGTGATGATTATCCGCTTGCTTATGAGCGTGCCAGCCGCATGCATGAATCGCTTAACGAGCTGTTTAACCGTGAACATGACATTATCATCACATCGCTTAAAGGCAAGAACAAGAAGCATATCAAAACATACTTTGAAACGCTTCCCGGTGTCACGCCTTATGTTATTGCCCAGATGATGTTGCTAGCTTACGGCGCACATGCCATGCCCGTGGATGATCACATGCATGCTCTACTTAAAGATGAACAAGTGGTGCATCCAGATTGCACGCTTGCTGAAGCCGAGTCATTTTGTGAACGACATGTCAAAGCCACTGATGCATTGCATACCCATTTGGCGATGCGTGCATGGGCTGACGAATACGAATTGATGATCCCGGAAATGACTCCGTTTACTTTTGCAGCTTCTGATGTCAAGCTTTCTGAACCCAAGAAGGCCAACAAGACAAAGAAAGCGGCTTCGACAACTGCCAGCAAGACCCCAACGACCTCTAAAGTGAGCAGTAGCAAAAAAAAGACCGTTAAAAAAGTTGTTTCAAAAAAAGAAGCTTCAACCAGTACAAGTAAAAAAACATCAAAGCCAAGTAAGAAAGGCTGATCAGCAATACCATACTGATTCAGGTTACAGATATCATGAGTGAAGCAAAGTCCATTCTTCGCATCGGTTTGCCCAAAGGATCACTTCAGAATTCAACAGTGGATCTCTTTGCACGTGCGGGTTATAAAATTACCATTCCGAGTCGTTCCTACTTCCCAACAGTCGATGATCCGCAGATTGAAATGGTCATGTTCCGTGCTCAGGAAATGAGCCGTTACGTGGAAGATGGCGTCGTCGATATGGGAATCACCGGCCACGACTGGGTCATCGAAAACGCTTCGGATGTCCATGAAGTTTGTGAAATGGCCTACTCACGTGCGACCTCGAATCCAGCTCGCTGGGTGCTTTGCGTTCCCGAAGAGTCCGACATTTATGATCCTAAAGACCTTGAAGGGGGCATCATTTCGACCGAGCTCAAAGGGACTACCAGAAAGTACTTTGAGGATCGTAATATCAACATCAAAAAAGTTGAATTTTCATGGGGTGCCACCGAAGTCAAAGCTCGTTTGGTCAGCGCGATTGTTGATATTACCGAAACCGGTTCGAGTCTTCGGGCTAACAAGTTGCGAATCATCGATACCATTCTCACTAGCACCACACGTATGATTGCGAATCACGAGGCTTGGAAAGATCCATTTAAGCGTCAGAAAATTGAAGACTTGGCCTTGTTACTCAAAGGCGCAATCGAAGCTCGTGAAAAAGTCGGCCTGAAAATGAATGCGCCCAAGGCAAAGCTTGACGAAATTCTATCGCTCCTCCCCGCTGAAAAGTCCCCGACCGTCAATCAATTAGCAGACCAGGATTGGGTTGCTTTGGAAGTGATTGTTGAAGAGAAGGTCGAACGCGATCTGGTTCCACAACTCGTCCGTGCTGGCGCGACTGGCATCTTTAGCTACCAACTCAACAAAGTCATTCATTAACCCCCCGGAACCCCCGGAACCCCCGGAACCC
>JAESSU010000176.1 GCA_016763955.1 Phycisphaeraceae bacterium
ATCTGTGTTCATCTGTGGTAAAATGTCTTTTTTATTTAGATTTAGGACACCCAAAAAAGCGACCCAAAACGTTTCCGTTTCGAGTCGCTCATGAGGGCTTGGGCATTGAAGGGTGTTTTAATAATGCCCTAAGGTGTGGCCGTTAGTGGTTGAGGTTTTAGTTTGCCATCGCAGTTTCGAGGTCTTTGATTGCATCCCCGCTCAGACGTAGGCCGTAGTTTTCCTGGAGAATTTTAAAGACGTTGGGGCTGATAAATGCTGGGGCGACTGGGCCGAGGGTGATGTTTTGAACACCCAGTGACAGCAGTGTTAGCAGTACGGCAACGGCTTTTTGTTCAAACCAGCTTAGCACGATGGTCAGCGGCAAATCGTTGACACCACAGTCAAATGCTTTGGCGAGTTCGACGGCGACTTTGATCGCACCGTAAGCATCATTGCATTGTCCCATGTCCATTAGGCGGGGGAGCTCAAGATGTGTGCCATAGTCATGGTCCATGATGCGGTACTTGCCACAACCGAGTGTGAGGATAAATGAATCGTCTGGTGTTGCCTCTGCATATTCTGAGAAGTAGTTGCGGCCAGGTTCTGCGCCATCGCATCCGCCGATGACAAAGAAGCGGCTAATTTTGCCTGCTTTGACAGCTTCGACGATTTTATCTGCTTGGGAGAGGATCACGGATTCATGGAAGCCGACGGTGATTTCGCCGGTGAGTGCTTGTTTGCACGGAGCAGATTCTTTTGCTTTTGCAATGACTGCTGAGAAGTCGTCGGTGGTGAGCCTTGTTGCGCCTGGGACTGCTGTTGCGCGGGTGGTGAACATGCGGCTTGCATAACTGTCTTTAGGATGCAAAACGCAGTTGGTTGTGCCTAAAATTGCGCCGGGGAATTGTTCGAATTCCACTTTTTGTTTTTGCCAAGCGCCACCAAAATGGCCTGCGAGGTTAGGGTGGTTATGGAGTTTGGGATACATATGTCCGGGGAGCATTTCGCCGTGGGTGTAGACTTTGACGTTTGTTCCTTCGCATTGTTTAAGGACATTGGAAAGGTCCATTAGGTCATGGCCGGTGATGAGGATGCCTGGGCCTTCTTGTGTGCCTAGCATGACCGAGGCGGGTTCGGGTTGTCCGAAGCATTCGATGTGGCCTTCTTGAAGCAGTTTCATGACGGTGAGATCGTGTGTGCCACAGAGCATGACAAGTTCTAGGAGGGTGGGGATGTCGAAGTTGACATTGGTCATGGTAGCAAAGAGTGCTTCTTCGATGAATGCTGAGGCTTCTTCGGAGTGCTTGCCGAGTCTGCGTGCATGGTGAGCGTAGGCCGCCATGCCTTTGACACCGTAGAGCAGGATTTCTTGGAGGGATTGGACATCGATATCTTTGCCACAGACCCCGACTCGGCCGTTGATGTCGCAACTGGTGCCATGGGAGGTTTGTTCGCATTGATTACAGTGCAAGGGGAGACTTAGGGGGGCGGGGGTTGTCATTGGCGGGAATCCTTTAGCAAGCGGGTTAGTTAAAATCAGTTTCGTTATGAAACTATAACCAATATTAGGATCATTAGATGTTTTTACCTTGATTTAGATCAAATAGTTGAAAATTTTGAAAAATATTGGGTTTTCGTGTTCTCGTAACGCTAATACTGCCAAGGCAAACCAGTTAGGAAAAAGCAATCTCAAATGTTTTTCTCACGCTGGGGTAAAGTGTTTTATAGCGGGCTTTTCTTTTTCTGCCCTTATGCGGTTTAACATCATCCGCTTTGTGTTTACAATAGAATGTCTAATACGCATCGCGTATCTTTTGTACGCGTTGGACGGTTCATAAGACTTTGTGGCGTTTGTGTTCGCAATGTAAGTCACGTACAAGTTTTAATCGTGAATGGTATAACCTGCGGAGAATGAGCCATGCCTGTATATGTTTATGAAGTCATTACTGATGATGGCGATGAAGGTCAGATTTTTGAATGGACTCAGCGGATGAGTGATGAGCCTTTGGCCAAGCATCCCACGACGGGTCAGCCTGTGCGCCGGATTATCCAGTCACCTAATATTGCGACCAAGTACACTTCGTCTCACGAGAAGAAAACATTGAGTAATGAAAATCTAGCTGCCAAAGGTTTTACCAAGTACGAAAAAGCCGGCGACGGCCAGTACGTTAAGACTGCTGGCGAAGGGCCTAAGATGATCAACGCAGATGGCAAGCCGATTAAGTGATGGTGTAGATGTTCTGGGTTGACGTTAAAGCGTGTGAGCTTCTTGGAGTTGTTCGCCCGTTGCTTGCCATTGTGTTAAATGATAAATCGTGCGTGGGGCCAATGAATACATTGTATTGCGCACCGTGCCATCAGATAGTTGAAGTTGAGCGGTCCATGCAAGTTCATCTGTTCGCTGGGTTTTGATCGGCAATCGACAAAGTAACGTAGAAGCATTAGCTGGTAGCGATACCGGGCATGTTTGTTCTTCATCAAGATCAAATCCTGAATCGGTCATTTTCCAACACTGCCATTTTAAGTGACCTTCCACATCGGCGAGGATGCCATTTAAGCCCCAAATTTCCACCTCGCTGGTATGCTCGCCTTCAATCGGATTTTCCATTGCAATGGCGACAGGCTCATAAGCTTGTGCGATGGCTGCTAGGCCCGCACGCGGTTGCAGAGAATAGTCGATTAAACCAGAATCGACACTCGGCCAGCAATCGTTGATTTTCCAGAGTACCACGCCTCCGCATTCACCTTTGCGAATGCGACAATGCTCAGCAAGCCGGCTCATGCCAAGTCCTTGAGCGAATTGAGAAACCTCAATGGCTTGGTCCAGATTTTTTAGATCTGCAAAATGCGCCCAGCAGGCCGTATTGAGTCGATCAAATCGACGTTCAGCAAAATCAAGGTCTCCGGTATGCAGTCGCCATGTTTTGCGCGTTAATGGCCATTCCAAAGAAGGTGGGATAAAGGCACGAACCGTTTCTCGGTTGGGCAAAGCATAGTTGCCGCCTTCGCTGATGAATCGTCCTAGGTCCAGTCGTATATGTGCGTAGTTGTCATCTGGATGCCAAGGCCCCCAGTTGCGACGGTCGCCTTGCCATTCGCTGCGCGGGCAATCTCCACCTGAAGGAGAACTCGTGTGATAATAACGATGCTGGGAATCCAGAGCGTTTAGTGTTTGGGGGATGATGCGTTTATTGACCGGGTTTTCATTGATGTCTTTGCCCGCTTGAGCGTCGATCATGTCTCGTTCATTGTCCCCACACCATGCAGCAATGGCAGGATGAACGCGAAGACGCAAAATAATATCTTGAATCTCTGTGGTGATTTCATCCAGAAAAGCCGGTGCTTCAGGATATTGACCACAAGCGAAAAAGAAGTCTTGGAAAACCATCAGTCCGCGTGCAGCACAGGTCTCATAGAACACCTCTTTTTCAACACAGCCGCCACCCC
>JAESSU010000177.1 GCA_016763955.1 Phycisphaeraceae bacterium
AAGTCGTCGACCATCAGGCCCAAGCACCAAGGGCAGATGCCAATAGGTCGGGATCGGGTTGAGATTTAAATAGCGATAAAGCCATAGCTGACGAGCCGCAGAACGCATGAGGTCATCGCCGCGAACAACGTCTGTAATGCCTTGGCGTGCATCATCAACAACAACCGCAAGTTGATACGCAGGCAGACCTGCTTTGGTGCTAAGGATAAAATCACCGACTTGCTGCTGGGCATTGTGAGCTTGCTTACCTGCAAAGCCGTCAACATATTCAAGGCACTGGTCTGGAATCATCACCCGCCATGCTGCATGGTCAATTTGTCTGCTAGGCAGGGTTGTCATCTCCGTGGGTTTACAGGTTCCGGGGTAACGCGATTCGTGTTCATCACCATGCGGAGCAGATTGCGCAAGCTCAATTTCTTTGCGTGTGCATTGGCAAGGGTAAATTAGATGCTGTTGATACAGTTGATCCAACGCCTGTTCATAGGGTTTAAGATCATCAAGTTGAAACCCCGCATGGGTATCCCAGTCCATCCCTAACCACGTTAGGTCATCAACTGCCTGCTGCTTGGCCCAGGGTTTAACGCGTGGGCTGTCTAAATCCTCAATTCGCAGGACGATTTTCCATGCGTTTTGACGTGCCATCGCCCAGTTAATTAAAAATGTCCGTGCATTACCAAGGTGTAAAGCACCTGTTGGAGACGGAGCAAGTCGGGTTGTACGTTGCATCAAGGGCATGGTGTCCAGTATTGTATCGATATGACAGACTCACAAACATGCCCATCGGGACATTTGAAATTAGCAGTGCTCCTTAGCGGCTCAGGTAGAACGTTACAGAATATTGCAGACTGTATCAACGCAGGCAAGCTCAATGCACAGATTACCACCGTCATTAGCTCGCAGCCGGACGTTTACGGCCTGCAACGTGCTAGCGATTTAAATCTGCCAACGCATATCATTCGTCGCAAAGATTATGCTGATGTCCAAGCTTTTGCTAAAGCCAACTGGGAGATTGTCCGCCAGACGGGTGTAGATTATGTCTGCCTTGCAGGATACATGACGCTGCTGCCTATTGCTCCAGATTTTGTGAATCGAGTGATCAATATCCATCCCGCACTACTGCCTAATTTTGGTGGCAAGGGGATGTTTGGTCATCACGTCCACGAAGCAGTCATCGCCCACGGCTGCAAGGTCTCAGGCTGTAGCGTCCACTTTTGTGATGACAACTACGACACCGGCCCAATCATCGTCCAACGCACCTGCCCCGTATTAGCAGATGACGACGCAGAAGCCTTAGCAGACCGTGTCTTTGAGCAAGAGACCCTCGCATACATCCAAGCCTTACAAGCACTCTCACAAGGCCGTGTGACGCTAGATGGCCAGCGGGCTTTGGTTAGATAACAAAGACATTTTTAACCACGGCAAGCACGCAAGACACGGACTTCTTTTTAGAGAGCATTGTTATTTTAACCGTAGCATCTACACGCAGACAAGTATGTTTGCGGCTATTGAGAATCAAACAATAGCTGCGACACAACGTGTCGCTGATGTCTCTCACGCTAACGGCAATGAAAAAGTCTTATCCAACTCTTCAACCGGGCGGGCGACTAGATCATAATCACTGTGGCCAATGATACGGCAGTGGACTAACTCGCCGGGGGCTAGCTTGCGGTTAGCTTGCACGTAAGTCGTTGAGTCCACTTGCGGGGCTTGCTGGTAGGATCGCCCTTCATAGAGATGGGCGGGCGTGTCCGCATCTTGGGGCGAGCCTTGGGTTTCGGTCTCTTCCTCGATGAGAATGTCATATTCCTGCTGATCTTGTGCTAACGCTTCATTGCGTTCAAAGACGACTTCTTGCTGAGCAAGCATCAGCTCTTCAATGCGAGCATCGATGACATCTTGAGGGATTGCGTGTTGTTTGTGTTGCGTGCCAGCGGGGGTTCCAGGTTCAGGTGAGTAGCCAAAGACCCCCATGTTTTCAAAGCCAAAGTCTTTAACGAATGCGACCAACTCATCGTGTTGTGCATCGGTTTCGCCGGGATAGCCGGAGATGAAGGTGGTGCGGATGGTCATGCCCGGGACGCGGTCGCGGAGTTTGTCGAGCAAGGTTTCGATGAGCTTGCGGGAGGTTTTGCGACGCATGTTATCTAGCACGGTGTCATTGATATGCTGTAATGGAATGTCGATGTAGGGCAGGATGTTTTGCAATCTTGCCATGGTGTCGATCATCTCGTCGGTGAAGCACGAGGGGTAGGCATACATCAGTCGCAGCCACGCGCCGCCTTGTTCAGAAGCGAGTTGGTCAAGTTCACTGAGCATGCCCGACAAACCTGCATCGTAGCCGATGTCTGTGCCATAGCTGGTGGTGTCTTGGCCGATGAGGTTTAGTTCGAACGCGCCATCTGCCATGAGTTCGCGAGCTTCATCGAGGATTGCATCGAGGAGTTTAGAACGCATCTTCCCACGGATTGATGGGATGGTGCAGAAGGTGCAATTTTGGTTACAGCCTTCAGAGATTCGCAGGTAAGCATAATGTCTAGGGGTTAATCGCAAGCGGGTGGCATCGGATTCAAAATAGCCCTTAGCTTCAATGCCCCGATGTTCCTTAGCAACGGTCGCGTTCGCTGCAATGCTCGAATAAATCGGTAGGTCAACAGCAATGTCATTTTGCGTTGGACGCGATCCACGCACCGCTTCGACAATCCGATCACGATCAAACACGCCAATCATTGCATCAATATCAGGACACCACTGAAGCATCTTTGCACGGTGACGTTGCACGAGGCAGCCTGCCACAATAACGCGCTTGATTTTGCCTGCCTTTTTGAGTTGTGTAGCCTTTTTGATTTCATCGACGGACTCTTCTTTGGAAGCTTCAAGAAAGCCGCATGTGTTGATCACCACGGCATCAGCGGTCATTTCGTCGCTAATGGGCATTAGGCCGTCTTCTGCTAACAAGCCGAGCATTTTTTCGCTGTCCACGAGATTTTTAGGACAGCCCAGACTCACGAAGGCGACGGTGTTGATGGCTTGTTTTTTCTTAGACTTGGTAGCGGACATGAGGATACCTGTGGTTGGGTGTTACGGGTGTTGTGCGTCTCGTTTTTCAAGGCAGTACAGTGATGTTAGGACAAGCGTCAACAAAGCTAGTGCCTCGCTGATGTGACTCGTGAGTCCCCGGTAGGTTGTGTCTCTAAAATCAATCGAAAGTTATTTTAGATCAAGGGTGTCCACGCTATGGCCGTGAATTTTGACACCACTTTTCCAGTTGTTGGGTAGATTCTTGATCTCTTGAAGTTCTTTGGTTTTGACCATCAGGACCTTCTGGCTGAAACTGCTTTTTGCATCTTTTTGCTGGTAGGTTTCATCGACAGCTTGATCTGGCCAGATGGTTTGATCTGACAGCAAAGCAAAAGCACCTTGGGGGGTTTGGTAGTTGATGATGTAAAGCTTGTGATAACCAAAGAGCAATGCGGGGGTGCTGGTTTTGTCTGATAGCTTGGTGATTTCTCTTTGCACGACAGCACGAAGTTTTTTGTTTGCATCACTTGATGCTTGTTTAAGCAGGGGTAAAGCTTCATCACCAAAACGTTCGCGGAACATGACCACGCCTAATTCTGAGGGATGTTTGACGAAGGTGTCTTCGTAGGCTTGTTTGATGGTTTCGTCGTTACGAATCCAGTGATACAAACGACGTGCGATGAAGCTAGCGTGTTTGATGCTTGCACGGGCTGCATAGTTTTTTAGAGCTTGGGTGACCGCTTTATCTGCCGCTAGAATTCCACGGCGAGCGTCGAACATCGCTTTACCTGATGCGTCATATCCCAAATTGGTGATCGCTGCACCGTAGGTTCGTGAGATACGGTATTGCATGATCCGGTTGCCGACGACTAGACGGTCGATGCGGTTGTACCGGGTTTGTTGCAAGAGCTTTTGGGCTGAGTAGGTTGCATTTTGCGGGTAAGCTTGGAAGAGAGCGTCAATGGCCATTGCACGAGGGGCGGCGGCCTTGGCATAACGGATGACGTCGTAGAGCAACGAAGTGCCGTTGCGTGGTTTTTCTTTGATGACAATGCGAATTGCCTGAGCAATGGAGGCTAGGTTTGCAGTGTTGATTTGTTTGAGAACGATGCTCGCGTCATAGGGTTTGCCGTCTTCGACCAATTGCTGCATTGTTGGCAAGGGGAGTGTTTCTTGCATACGTTTTGGCGTGGGTCGGTGAATGGGTTTGATTGCTTTTTCTGAGCTGGTGACCTGATGCCGCCGGCTCAAAAAACCGTCCGATGCAGATAAACTCGTGTTAGATACCAATTGGGGCTGACGACGAGGGCGCTTTGCAACAGGCTTGGCTTGGGCGACCTTCACAGGTGCAGGCTTGGTGACAGCAACCACAGGGGCTGGCTTAGCGACTGCGGCCACAGGAACGGGCTTAGGTGCAACAGTCGCCGCAACGGGCTTGATCACAGGCTTAGGTGCAGCAGGCACAGGTGCTGGCGATGGAGTCTTAACAACGGCAACAGCCACCGTGACAGGCTTAGGAGCATGGGTAGGAGCTGGAGTAGGAACGGGTGTCGATTTGACCCTCGCTGCGGCAGTGACCACAGGTTGAGGCACGGATTTGACGACAGGTGTAACCGCTGCAACAGGGGGATGCTGGATCGTCACAATGGCAGCCTGTTCTGGCATTTTTAGTTCATTGGGTTCGACCTTTTGACCTGCATGGCTTGCGCGGAAGGCAAGGTATTCTCGCTCGGTCATCGCGGATGTTTGATCTGCTGGGTATTGACTTTGGGGCGAGGATGTGGAACACCCCACAGTCACGCTGACCATGACCAATGCCCCAGTTCCTAAACGCTTAAATATGGCCGACATCTGCATGTGGATCCCTTGTCTGTTAATACGGTTTTAGGGTACATCCTCAGGGCATAGCCGCTGAGAGTGATATAGCCACACACTTTAGCAGATTTGTGACTGGGATTCGAACAATCATGATGCCAGATTTGAACACTTTTTCATAAAATTTCAGACAGGACTTGAATTTACCATGCGAAACGGGTTAAATAACAAGTGGAGAAAGAATCCGATCTGAGTTCTGGCAACCCATTTGCCATGCCCAATATCGTGGGAAGCGAAAAAAACAGCAACCGTCCTAGCAGAAAATTCATTCTGGCAGATTGGTTAATGATGTTTTAAGTGGCTTTAACGAAACATGGATAGGAATTTTATTGCAGATGCCGGTATCATCTGAAATAAAATCGGGGAACGTGTTTCCGTCAGATCGATTCTCAATTCGGATGGTTCGCTTAGTCAACTCGAAAGACGATTAATCGAACATCACCCGTATGAACATTTTACAATACGCTCAATTAGGTGGTGGACCTGATAGACGGGTTGTTTTGATGGCTCAACGAGTTAGTCAATTTTATCTCTGATATTCCATGTGGCTTAGTCCAATGGGATAAATGTCGGAAGCAGCTTCTATCAGCGGTTTCCTATGGAGATAAAGTGATGGTGGTTAGGAGCATCTTCTAAGAAGATGTCTAGCAGCCATTAAGCAAGGGACAAGAAATTGTCAGATCACGGCAATCATGAGCAGCTTGCTCGGATTGTCATTCACAATAATCAAGTTGACCGCTCTGAAAAGAGTTCTGTCACCCTAAATGTGATGTACACACAATGAACGTTTTTAACGGTATTTTCGAGCAAGGTAAAAAGTCCGACGGCCGCGTTCGCGAGTTGGACAAAACACTCATCTCTGACCCAAGAGACCCAGTGCTCCCCTTTCACTTGATACAAAAGTATGGCCTTAGACCCGGCATGCGCATTGAAGTGAGCTTGGGCAAACCCTTTGGTGGTGCACAGGCAGATCAAAATAATGGGGGTCGTCAGGGACGTAATCAACGCAACAATCGTCATAATAAGCGTCATCCCAAAAAGCTCGCCATTGCACCTAACGCGCGGGTTGCTAAAGATATTCTGTCCATTGAAGGGCTTGAACCTGAAGCCTTTTTTAACTCTCTTGAGGGTCGAAAATTTGAAAATCTGACCAGTGTCGATCCGCATCCACGTATCACACTGGAATATCCCGGCTGCCCGCCATCGTGTCGTCTGATCGACATGTTTTGTCCGATTGGATTTGGGCAACGTGCCATGATCGTCTCGCCTCCTAAAGCGGGTAAAACGACATTGCTTCAGCAGATCGCTTTTGCCATTGAGAAAAATCACGACAATGCCGAAGTGATTGCATTGCTCATTGATGAACGTCCTGAAGAAGTCACGGACTTTCGTCGCAATGTCCCTTGTACCGTGCTTGCGAGTTCTAACGATCACTCCACTGAGCAGCATGTTGCCTTGGCGACCACTGCAATAGACCGCGCTCGTCGTAAAGTTGAGCAGGGCAAAGACGTGGTGATTTTACTTGACTCACTGACCCGTGTGGGCCGTGCATTTAATAATGCCCCAAGTGTCGCCAACTCCGGTCGCACGCTCTCAGGGGGTATGGATTCCATGGCGATGGCCATTCCCAAACAGATCTTTGGTGCTGCCCGTAAGTTTGAAGAAGGCGGATCATTGACCATCATTGCGACTGCTTTGGTAGATACCGGTTCGCGGGGTGATCAAGTGATCTTTGAAGAGTTCAAAGGCACGGGTAATATGGAATTGATCCTTGATCGTTCGATCACTGAAAAGCGTGTCTTTCCTGCTATTAATCTTGCGGCCAGTGGCACGCGCAAGGAACACTTGTTGATGCCCGAGGTTGAGTTGGAAACGATTAACGCCCTGCGTCGTCGCTTGCTTAACATGCCCCCCGTTCAGCAGATTGAACAGTTACTTAAAGCATTGGAACACTTTAGAACCAATGCCGAATTGGTGGGCATGAATAAACAAGCAGCCGGAGCGTAATCTGCGGTTGGTTTGATTGTTTTTTGTATCACCGCTAGTGGTTCATTACAGCTAAAACGTTACGGATTGCATCTTGCGATGCATCAGCGACACGCCCCCGGAAGTGTCGCAGCTATTTCCCGTCGCAAGATTGATCGTGATCCAATACAAAACAGATGCAATAAAGCTCTCGTAGACCGTCAGTGATTACTTGATGGTTTGACACACAAGCCGCCGGAAGTGACGTAGTCAATTCCGGCGGGGCAGATGATTCTGAAAAATACGCGATGCGTATAACAAATTATAAAAAAGAGGCACAGGTCAAACTGACTTGTGCCTCTTTTTAAATTTATTAAATGTCGGTATCGCACTTAACCTGTAGGGCTTTGGTGTTCCGATGTCTTGTCGATAAAACTTCCGGGGGCCGAGTTCCGGGGGGGGGTTAGCCGGGCTTGTTTTCGAGTAGGCGTTCGACGAAGTGGATGTCAACATCACCACGGCGGAAGTTCCCATTGAGCATTAGGTCTTGATGCAATGGAATAGTGGTCTTAATGGGAGCAATGGTAAACTCGCGGAGACTTCGCTGTAAGCCGAGGATCGCTTCTTCACGGGTGGGCTTATGGACGATGAGCTTCGCGATCATCGAGTCATAGTTTGGCGGGACGACATAGCCACCGTAGCAGTGGGTATCGACTCGGACACCGGGGCCGCCGGGAGGGTCGAAGTTGGTGATTTTTCCGGGCGAGGGTGTGAAGTTGCGTGCGGGGTCTTCTGCATTGATACGCACTTCGATTGCATGTCCGTTGCGTTTAATGTGTTTTTGGGTGAAGGGGAGTTTTTCACCTGCTGCAATTTTGATTTGCATTTGGACGATGTCGATGCCGGTGATGGCTTCGGTGACGGGATGTTCGACTTGTATGCGGGTGTTGACTTCCATGAGGTAGAATTTCCTGGACTTACCATCCATGAGGAATTCAACGGTGCCTGCGGAGTAGTAGCCTGCTGCTTTGCACAGTCGTTGTGCTGCTTGGCAGAGGTTTTTACGTTCATCATCTGTGAGAATTGGGCAGGGCGCTTCTTCGATAAGCTTTTGGTGACGGCGTTGCATGGTGCAGTCACGTTCCCAAAGATGAACCACGTTGCCATGTTCATCACCCAGAATCTGCACTTCTACGTGGCGAGCTTTTTCGATGAATTTTTCGATATAGATCGTCGGGTCACCAAAAGCAGCTTGTGCTTCAGCCATGGCTTGTTTAACGCCTGTGCGTAGTGCAATGTCATTATGTGCAACACGCATGCCCCGACCACCACCACCTGATGCGGCTTTGACGATCACTGGATAGCCAATTTGCTTGGCAACCTTTAACGCTTCTTCATCACTTTCAACAGCTCCCTTAGAGCCCGGGGAAGTGGGGACTTTTTGTTTGATGGCTAATTGTTTGCAAGAGACCTTATTGCCCAATAGGTTCATACACTCGACGCTGGGGCCGATGAACTTGATGTTGCAAGAGGCGCAAACTTCAGCAAAATGTGCGTTCTCCGCGAGAAAGCCATAGCCTGGATGAATAGCATCCACGTTAGCAACTTCAGCTGCGGAGATAATGCGTGGGATGTTTAGGTAGCTTTCCGACGCGACGGGTGGGCCGATACAGATCGCGTGGTCAGCAAGTCTGACGTGGGAACTGGTTTTGTCAGCAGTGGAATACACTGCAACGGTTTCGACACCCATTTCTCGGGCTGCGCGAATGATGCGGACAGCCACTTCACCACGATTTGCAATCAGGATTCGTGAAAACATAGATCAGCAAGGTTCCTACAACAAGTGGCGTTGGAGCAACTAAAAGTTCCACCCACTGGTCCTAAGTCCCAAGTCCCTTAGTTAAATCAGTTTGGTTTGACTTTGAAAAGTGGTTGGCCGAATTCAACAGCCTGACCATTCTCCACGAGCACTTGCTCAACGGTGCCACGAACTTCTGCTTTAATTTCGTTAAAGACTTTCATGGCTTCGATGATGCAGACCACCGTATCGTCGCTGACCTTTGAGCCAGCGGAGATAAATGCCTTGGCATCAGGGCTTGAGGAAGAGTAAAACGTACCGACAGTGGGGCTGGTGATATCGACGAGTCCGTCATCTACTACCGCATCCGTTGGAGCAGGGGCTTGGGCAGCAACAGGTGCAGCTGCAACAGGTGCCACCGCAGCTTGAGGCGCGACCAAGACCGGCTGGTTCTGGGCTCCACGTTTGAGCTTGATTTGCTCAGCATCATCTTTGAGATCAACCTCAGCGATGTCGTTATCCACCATGAGCTTGACCAGTTCACGCAGCTTCTTCAGATCAACCATTGAGTAAGTTCCGTGTTAAATTTCAGTAATGGGAGACACAATCGTCGCCCGGTTCAAATTCGAGTCTCAAATGATCGTAGATTCGAGCGTTTTAGGCAAGTCGGAGAGGACTTTTTTGCCCATTTTAGTCACCAAAACATCGTCTTCAATCCGTACGCCGCCGATTCTAGGAAGGTAAATTCCCGGCTCGACGGTGACGATGTGGCCCGGTTCTAAGACCCCCTGAGCCCGTGATGCCAAGACGGGTTGCTCATGGATGTCTAAACCGATTCCATGACCTAGAGAATGACCGAACTCTTTTCCATAACCCGCTTTAGAGATAATATTACGGGCAACTGCATCAATGTCTGAAAGCAACTTCCCGGGGGCGATCGCGTCGATAGCGGCCATTTGAGCTTCTAAGCAGATGCTATAAATCTCTTTGATTTTGGTGGGCATTTTGCCAATAGCGACCACGCGTGTCAGGTCCGAGCAGTAACCTTTAAACTTTGCTCCCCAGTCGATGAGAATGATGCCCCCTTTGCGGACTTTTTTGCTGCCGGGGATGGCATGAGGCAGTGAAGCGTTGGCATCGGCGGCCACAATTGATGGGAAACTACTGCCATCAGCACCGAGTCGTCGCATCTGATATTCCAGATATGCTGCGATCTGAGACTCGGTCATGCCGGGCTCAATAAATGCACAGGTTCGGTTAAAAGCCTCCTGCTGAATTTTCAACGCTTTTCGGATGGGAGCGAGTTGAGGTGAGTCTTTGACCGCACGTTGTTTCACCAGTCCGTCATCGACAGCCTTGATATGAGTCTTGCCTAGTTCCTTGCCAATTGCCCGATGTTGTGACAGGGTTAAATGATCTTGTTGTAAACCAACTTTTTGAATGTTGAGTTTAGAACAGAGATTTTTTAACGCGACAGTCAGCGATGTCTTACGCATGATCACTTTGGCATGGGGCGCTTGGATTTGAATCTGTTCTTTAAAACGAAAGTCCGAAAGAATGTGGACGATCTGACTGGAGCTGCGAACCAGTAGCCAACTGTCATCGCCAACAAAACCGCTAAGGTATCGAATGTCCACGGGATTATTAATTAGCAACGCATCGACATTTAATAAGGCTAGCCGTTTTTGGAATGTCTTAAGACGAGCTTTGAGATGATCGGGCATGGTTGATGTTTGTTTTTTACGCATGTGTACCTGATAACGGTGAGATTGTTGTGTTGCTATTACGGGATTAAACCGTAAGCCGTTTTAGAGTCCCATTGCTTGGACGCATTTTGCAATGAGCTTTTCACATGCTGCATTGTCTGGGGCTTCAGCAATCAAACGCAAAATGGGTTCCGTGTTGCTCGGTCGCACATGTACCCAGCAGTCTTTCCAATCGACGCGAACGCCGTCTTGAGTGTCGAATATTGCATCACCAAAAACACTACGCAATGCAGGTTCAATGGTGTCCGCCATGCCGGGCTTGATATCGACTTTGTCTTTGACGATGGCATAACTGGGAATTGTTGAGGCAATTTTACTTAGCGATTTATCCTGCTTGGCGAGCATCTCAAGTATCAGTGCAATGCCCACGAGACTGTTACGGACATAGCCGATCTTAGGCCAGATGATCCCGCCGTTGCCTTCACCGCCCAAGAGCGCGTTTTCTTTTTGCATGCGTTTGGCAACGTTGGCTTCACCCACTGCACTGCGGTAAACCTTACCCCCATACTTAGCTGCAACATCGTCAAGTATTCGGCTGGAAGAAAGATTGGTGACTGCAATTTTTTTTGCTTTTGGATTCTCTGCAAAGAGATGTTTAGCACACAATGCCAAGGTGTATTCCTCGCCGATGTAATTGCCTTTGTTGTCAACAATGGCCAAACGATCCGCGTCAGGGTCTTGAGCAAAACCAATTGCAGCTTTGTGTTTTTTGACCTCTGTTGCAAGCTCAGTGAGATGCTCTTTGGTGGGCTCAGCACCATGTGGGAAATGACCTGTGGGTTTAGCATAGAGATGAATTAGTTCCACGCCCAGTTCTTTTAAAAGTACCAAAGTCTCCGGGCCGCCTGCACCATGAACACTATCGAGTACGACTTTAATGCGTCTGCGGCGAATGATGTCCACGTCAATATGCCGAAGAATTGTGCGGGCATGAATTTTGGTGAGTGTGCTGTCTGTCTCGACGGGTTTGATTTTTGTGACGGGCACATATTCCGGTTGATTTTGATGAAACAGATCAATGATTTGCTGCGCTTTTTTAGGTGATGGTGCAATGCCCTGTGAGGTGAGAACTTTAATGCCGTTCCATTGAATGGGATTGTGGCTCGCGGTGATCACAACTCCACCATCAGCATGTAAGCGTCCGATCATTAGTCCCACGCCGGGGGTGGTGGCAATGCCGAGGATGATTACTTTGCATCCCACTGCACTTAGGCCCGATACAAAAGCATTTTGAATCATTAAGCCTGAGGGGCGAGAGTCTCTACCTACCACAATGGTGGGCTTTTTCATCTGTGATTTAAACCACATGCCAACGGCTTGGCCATATTGGGCAGCAACAGTGGGAGTTAGTGTCTTGCCTATCAATCCACGAAGGCCACTAATCGTAATCATGAGCGGTGCGTCGGACATGGGATGCCTTTCGGGTTACAGATTCGTCATTTACAGATGTAATGTATGACAGCCCGTGCAGAATCGCAAAGCCTCATCTGTAGGCTTGTGTTAAAAATTAGAATATCAAGCTAAAAACAGGCCCCCAAGCCAACAGATGAGGCTTTGCGATTCTGGTGGGCCGTGCCTTTAGTTAATTATTATACAGGGGGCCTATTTTTTCTGACCACACCCATGCTTTACGGTGACGCAGGATATAGGCGTAGGTTGCTTTCTGGTGTGATTGTGTTTTAACAGGTTCGTAGTTTCCGCCACGGGCCCAAACACGTCCGGGCAGGCTATCGCGTAATGCTAATGATGCACTGCGTTTTAATTGGCCTGTGACATTTTTAATTTCAGGTAAGCATTCCGGTCATTCGACCAGAATATGAACATGCATGCCGCAACAGGCGATCGCAATATGCCGGTGATCAAGTGGCTCAAGTTTTGTTTTGATCGCGTGTAAAACGACCCATTGATTGGGCTTGTTGATGAGCAGGGGGGTGCTGCTGATTTGCTTGGCATATTGGTTTAATTTGGCATACTCACCAGCAGGGGGCACAAGTCGGTGATCACCGCTACTGTGGAGTCGATGGTTGTGATCGCGGAAGCCTCGTGGGTCGCCGGGGAGCCAACTGTTGTGGGTTCCAAAGGTGATGTGGCGCCATTGTTTCCCGGTAAGTGGCATGGAGATCCCCTTGTCAATGAACTTGTCCGGATGCTTTTGTATAGATCGTATGACGGCCCGTGCAGAATCGTAAAGCCTCATCTGCAGGCTTGCGCGAAAAATCAGAATATCAAGCCCAATTCAGAACACCAAGCCAACAGATGAGGCTCTGCGATTCTGTTGGGCCGTGCCTTTAAAATGTTTACACCAACACCAACACCAACACCAACACCAACACCAACACCAACAC
>JAESSU010000178.1 GCA_016763955.1 Phycisphaeraceae bacterium
AAATTAAGCGGCAACTTACCAGAAGAGTAATGCTGTTAGCCAATTGCTGGGATCAAAAATCGTTTTTTTTTGAGAAGGAATCAGAATCAATCGAGTCTGACCCTTTCTATCCACTTTCTATCCCCTGACATCGTGCCCCCAGGAAGGAATTAACTCTGAGTCGCAGCAGCAAGTACCAAAATCATATTTGCCGACGCAAGTTAAGGTCTCGAAGCCTAATGTTGCAACAACTCAGGCTATAAGTAGCCTGAGTTTACAGGGCAACGATGGCATCGTGTGTAAAGATAAATTATGCGATATACGAAGGTCGTTGGAACCTATGTATCGACGATACGCCAAATCCTTATTTACCGCAGCTATCAGTCCGCTGTGAAACATTTGTGATATAAAACATCTAAAATGATCGGTATGCTGAGCTATTTAGCGAGATAGAAGGAATGCGTGAAGAAGAAAAGCTTAAGATTCTTGTTGTCGAAGATGAACCAGATATCGCCGAGTTAGTTGCGCTCCATTTACGAGATGCTGGTTTCGCGATAACCATCGCCGGGGACGGTCATAGCGGTATGCGCGAAGCTTGTGGTCGCGATTGGGATATGGTGATACTCGATATCCGCCTGCCCGGGCCAGACGGCCTGAGCATTTGTAAGGCACTCAGGAAAAACCAAAACTATGTCCCAGTGCTCATGCTAACTTCTAAAACTACCGAGTTGGATCGCGTACTTGGACTGGAGTTGGGGGCAGATGATTACGTTAGTAAGCCCTTCAGTGTTTCCGAACTGGTAGCGCGTACAAAAGCCATATTACGCCGAGTAAATGCGGCGAATTCTCAACAACATCGGCAACAGGAGATTGTACAAAGTGGCGCAATTTCAATAGATTGCGCAAGTCGTGAGGTACGTGTTGAGCAGCGTCTGATCGACCTCACGGCCCGGGAGTTTGATCTATTACTTCATTTTGCCCGTTTTCCCGGTCGTGTTTTTAATCGAACCCAATTACTTGATAGCGTGTGGGGTTATGGCCACGATGGTTACGAACACACGGTGAATTCCCATATCAATCGACTCAGAGCTAAGATTGAACCAAGCGCTGCCTATCCAAAATACATCGTCACAGTTTGGGGCGTGGGCTACAAATTCAGCGCTCCCCAGGTAGTAACCAGCTAATGGACTCTCTATTTGCACGTTTATCCATAGCCTTGTTACTTATATTCGCCACGTTAGGGGGCGGTTTTTTTATAATAGAACAATGGAGTACTCGCCAATATTACGAGGAGCTCACTCAGCGTCTTAATGCGCCGATTGCCATGTACGTTACCGACCATGCACCGCTTATTATTAATGGCAAGGTCAATTACGATGAAATGGACCGATTGGCGCAGCAAACTATGATGGTCAACCCAACCGCCGAGGTGTACCTGCTCGATCCCACCGGCCACATCCTCAGCCATGCATTGCCGCCGAACACAGTGCAATTGGATAAGGTCGATATAGAGCCGTTACAGGCATTGATCGACAACGCCGAACCGATGCCGATTCGCGGCCTAGATCCTCGCAATCCGGATCGCACAAAAATATTCTCCGCCCACCCAGTTATGACAGACGGTCAATTGCAGGGTTATCTTTACGTAATTCTAGGCGGGCGTAAATATGATGAGTTGGCTAGTAGCCTTCGCGGTAGTTATGTTGGCAAAGTGAGTTTCAGCGCCATTATCGCATTAGTGATCGCGGCGTTCCTGGCTGGTTTATTGGTGCTCAATTTACTAACTGGCCGATTGACTCGTTTAACCAATGCAGTACAGGCTTTTACCGATAGTGATTTTGCGATACCTAACAGCAAAGCTATCAGTGAATTGCAGGCAAGTAAAAGCGAGCCAACTAGTCGGGATGAAATTAGTCGACTCACCACCGCCGTGAATGCCATGGCGAACAAGATTGAAGAACAGTTCAATGGTCTCAAAGAAACTGACCGCTTACGCCGAGAATTAATCAATAATGTTTCTCACGACCTTCGTACGCCTCTTGCCTCCATGCTCGGCTATGTTGATACGCTACTTTTAAAAAATGGGCAGCTGCGTAGCGCTGAACGCCAGCATTACTTGAAGATTGTCCGTAAGCACACAAGTCGACTTGAGGTAATGATTGGCGATCTGTTCGAATTATCAAAGTTAGAGGCCGGTAGCGTCCAACCCTGCATGGAATCATTTCCTCTGGCAGAACTGTTACAGGATGTCTGCCAGGAGTTTGAACTGGAAGCAACACAAAGGGATATTGATATCACCTTTAATAAAGAGCCGACGGCGACTTTGGTCTACGCTGATATTGCATTAGTACAGCGTGTACTAGAAAACCTGTTGCGAAATGCCTTGAACTCAACCACTAACGGTGGCCGAATTTCTTTGGAGCTTAAAGCCCTCGCTGATAAAGTGGCCGTTGCCGTTGTAGACACTGGTTGCGGAATCCCTGCCGACAAACTGGATACAATATTTGAAAGGTTTTATTCATCTGGCACTTCAAGATCGCTAGGAGTAGGACCAGATAATGGCTCCAGCGGTCTTGGTCTTGCCATTGTCAAACGTATCCTCGACTTACATGGATGCCGCATTACCGTGAGCAGTATTGTCGATAAAGGCAGTTGTTTTGAATTTGAATTGCCAATGGCGCGTCTAGCATGACTGGTGGGCTACATAACAGTGGTTGGAGCTTACCCGAGAATTAGAGAGATTTTAGAGAGCACTCGGGACGGACAATGATTAGTCGTCCGAAACACCGAGGCTCATGTGGGTTATTGTCTGTTGTAGCTTGTTAAAATCGCCCTCTCATCAATTCATCCGTGTAATCGAGATATAGGCTACGGGGTTACGCCAGTCAGAATCGCTTGGAACCAAATCTCCGTTACCGTGGATGCCACTGTGAATATGTACCACGCCTGCACTCGGAACATTACCGTTACTAACCATCCCAGGGCAGGGACCACCTGCTGGAATATTCTCGCACAGCTCATCATTAATCTCAGAACCGGCATCATAGCCCGGCGAAATATACTTGAGCGTACGTCCAATTTCCTGTGGGGCTTTGACACTGTTTAATGCGATAAACCCATCGTTTGTCGGCAACAGCATGGATGCCAGACTAATTCGGCCGTGGCGACGAACAGCATCAACTGTCACTGTTATTGAGTCACCAGGTAGCAATAGACCCCCTGAATCAGCGATACCCACTACGCGAGGATCTTCAGCAAGAGCCGTCGCCAGAGGATCTACATTACCACCTTCGGCAAGGGCCACAAGCTCATCACTAGCGGGCATGCCCAACTTAAACAGTTTCACCCCTGGGCCATGACTGACCACAAGAATAGGGGTAAAAATCGTGCCCGGTGTGACGTTGGTAATCGTAACTTCATATTCCGCTGCCATTACCGTGCCAGTGGCAAATACCGATAAAAGCACCATACTTAATAATGTTTTTTTCATTATTTATTTCTCCTTGATATCAAAATACGACCTGTTCGCAACATGCGACAGATTCGACAACGACCATGACTCCCTAGGTTCACAAGGAAGTCACGAATAAGTCACATTTCTATCACAAGTAAAAGTAACAACTATATTTGGAGATAGGCGAGATAAGAGGACAGTCCGCAAAATGGCTATCAGGGAGGCGAATACGAGCGACAAACCCGGGGCGATTCACGGGTGTTGGAATTAAAAATTACGTTTCTTTCGAAAAGGTTTCAGAATCAATCGAGCCTGACCCCATGGTTCTATCTAGTAATTCAAACACTCCCTCCTCTTGCAATACACGTAAGCCCAGTCGCTGGGTGGAAACGCCTGGGCGTAGCGTGTAATCAAATTCTAGGCGTCCGTCATCTTCTTCCGCCTCGAAATGGCAGCAGTTGATCTGGTCTTCGATGTTTATTTGTTCCTTCAACTCGATCAGGTGAGAGGAGAACATGAACAGACAGCCCTTTCTGGT
>JAESSU010000179.1 GCA_016763955.1 Phycisphaeraceae bacterium
AATCCCAAAGAACAACAAGTCGATATTATTGAAATTGGTTACCGTGAAGTGTCAGTCGCAGTTGAGAAACTACGCGATGCCAAAGGCAACACCCAACTCGATACAGCAGGCGAGCCGCTGATCGCAGCCATCAAGTCCGGCATTAACTTTCCTTCCAATGACGGCTTTGACATCCACATGGACTACACCGCTGTCTGGGGAATCATGCCCGATGCAGCCCCGAGCATTATCCGAACTTTTGGTAATGTCTCAGCCGTGCAAGACAAAGTCGTCCTCCCACAAATCGAAAGCATCTGCCGCAACAACGGCTCAAATTATGCAGCCGTGGAATTACTCGTCGGTGAAGATCGACAAAAATTCCAGCACGAAGTCTCCCAAGCACTTGCCAAGGTCCTTAGTGAAAAACACATCTCACTGCTCTATGGTCTGGTACGTCACATCTACATCCCACGTGAAGTCCGCGAGCCGATTCAAAATGCCTTTGTCGCTGACGAGCTAAAGCTCACACGAGACCAAGAACAACTCACAGCCAAAGAAGAAGCACTCTTGCGTGAAGCAGAACAAAAAGTCCAGCTTGAACGTGAAAAAATCCGTGCAGAAACCGAAAAAATGGTCGCCCAAGCCATTGCCAATGGCCACAAAACCGTCGGCGAAACCCATGCTCAAACCGGTCAGTTTGTCGCGGAGATCGACCGCAAGGTTGCTGAACTCCAAGCCCAAGCCACCGTGGTGATCGGCAGGGCCAATGCAGAATCCGAAAAACTTTCAGCCCAAGCAAAAGCTCAGAAATTCAAATTAGCCGTCGCTGCATTTGGAACACCCCAAGCTTACAACCGTTGGATCTTTGCATCGAACCTGCCTGAAAATGTCAAGATCAAACTCATCTATGCGGGCCCCGGAACTTTCTGGACCGACCTTAAAGAGTTTTCCCCCGCCATGCTTGGGAAAATGCAACAGGAAAATCAAAACCAATAAACAATAATGACAAACCTATTGCATTAATTTCACCCACCTAAAGCCCAGGGGCTTTAGACCCCGGGGCCACAAGCTGTAACGTCAAGTACTCAAAATCAAAAAAGCCCACAGATGCATTAAGCAAATCTGTGGGCTTTTTTATCATTAACAAATAAAACCAAGCTCACCGCACCACGGCATCCATATCCACATCACAGTTAAGCTCATCACAAAAAACCTCAAGCGATTCACGCACCTGTTTCACCGGCACGTCACGCGGGATCGTGATGAGCATGTCCATCGAAAACAAAGGTGTCCCACTATAAGAACCTGCATTTAGACTCGTCTGCAATTCTTCAATATTGACCTTGTTTTGATGTAACAAATGGGTCACGCGATGCACAATCCCCGGCTGATCCATCGCAAACACCTTGACTCGGTAAGGTTGACCTTGCACGCGTGAGTCGATTTTCTTGTCCCCAGCAACACTAACTTCCAAACCAATATCACTACCTGCTTCCACGGCACCACTGGCAATTCTGCTAATCACCGTTTGATCTTCTGCTTCAACGAGAATCAAGATCGCAAATTGCCCGCTAAGATTAATCATCCGCGAGTCTGCAATGTTGGCACCCGCATCATGAAGGTAGCCGGTAAAAGCATTGACTAAACCTGGCCGGTCGGCTCCGACGGCAGTGATCACGAGTTGTGCCATGGTGTTATTTCCTGTTTCTAAACTCAAAACAGCTAAAATTAGCTGAAATTAAAAAACCCCGTAAGAGACTGCAACACAGCATCTCACGGGGAATATTATACCGTCAAATAACGCCCGAAGGGGACCGGAAAATCCCATTAAACTTCCAACACAAGTCTACAGTGATGCCCCCTGTATTAGCGAGCTAGGTTGTGTCAGCCCGTTTTTCCCATCGGTCAACTGTTAAATCTGTTTGCAAAGTATTTTTGACGCAACCTCTTTGACCTGCGGTCAATTCCGTGTTGACACAAACAGCTCACCAAGACAATTTGTGGGACATGCGTTTGCCCTAACTTCCGGGGGGGGATTACATGCTGCGATCCACAGCTTCTGCGACGCGGCGACAAGAGTCCACCAATTCAAGCAAAGCTTGAGGCGTGATCGACTGAGCCCCATCGGTCCATGCGTGTTCAGGGTCTGGATGCATTTCAATTGCCAAGGCATCACAGTTTGCCCCCACTGACGCACGGGCCATATCCGCGACCATCCGAGCATGGCCTGTGCCATGTGACGGGTCACTGACCACAGGCAAGTGTGAACGATAATGCAATTCAGTAATCGCCGAGAGGCTTAGCGTATTACGCGTGTGATCTTCAAACGTACGGATACCACGCTCGCAAAGAATCACGTTGGGATTCCCCATGGACAAAATGTATTCCGCAGCTTGAAGCAGTTCACTGATGGTCATCGCCATGCCCCGCTTAAGGAGCACGGGCTTAGGCTGTTTGCCACAAGCTTCTAGGAGTCTATAGTTTGCCGCGTTGCGTGTCCCAATCTGCAAGCAGTCAGCATATTCACTGACCACATCGACATCTTCAATGGCTAGCACTTCGGTGACGATCGCTAAACCGGTTTCATCACGAGCTGCTGCAAGCATCTTCAAACCATCAACGCCATGTCCTTGAAAACTATAAGGATTGGTTCGTGGCTTAAACGCCCCGCCACGCAAAGCATGAGCACCTGCTGCACGCACTGCCCGAGCAGAGACGAGAATTTGTTCTGCAGACTCCACTGAACATGGGCCAGCAATGACGGGAATGTGTTTGCCACCAATAACGCACTCATCACTAATGCGTACCAGCGTGCGATTAGGCTGAGTCTCACGAGCCGAGAGCTTATAGGGTACGAGAATCGGCACAACCCGATCGACACCCGCTGCGTTTTCCAGAACGTTACGATCTTTTTTACGATCATCACCAATCACTGCAACGACTGTGAGTTCGCTCCCTTGGATCGGATGTGTGGTCAGTCCCATTTCCACGATTAATTCTTTAACGTGGCTGATCTGATCTTCGGTCGCGTTTGCTTTCATGACTACGATCATGATGTCAATCTCCTGTGACGTGGTTGTCTAAAGTGATGGCGGTAAGCCCTGTAAAATAAAAAACCTCGACGGTTATCGCGTCGAGGTTAGATTCTTGTATTCAATGTGGATTGATTTAGAACTAGCCCCTCGCGGTATTGCCGCTGGTAAACCAAAAATAACCAAAAAATCCGTAGCTGCTGTTCTTCATAGCGGGACAAGTATTACCAACCCGACAAGAAATGTCAAGGGCAATACCTTGTCAAACACCCTTCGCCGCTTGCCAATCACATGGGAAAGCCGGTAAAGTAACCCTTCTATTTGCCATTTATGCACGCAATAACAAGGGAACCTGTCATGGGTATTAAAGTCTGTAAATTCGGGGGCTCTTCTCTAGCTGATGCTGTTCAAATCAAGAAGGCACAAGAGATTATCCAAGCTGATCCCCAGCGTAAATTCATCGTCCCCTCAGCTCCGGGCAAACGCAATAAGGAAGATCAAAAGATCACTGACCTATTGTACCTTTGCCATGCTCACGCTCAGCAGGGAATCGCCTTTGACGAAGTTTTTAAGTTAATCGCTGATCGCTACAACCAGATTGTCGAAGAGCTAGGGCTTGGGGTGGATATGACCCCTCACTTAAATAAAGCTCAAGCAGACATCGCTGCGGGTGCGTCATCGGACTATGCGGCAAGCCGTGGTGAATTTCTCAATGGCCCGATCATTGCCGATTTGCTAGGTTTTACTTTCATTGACCCGGCACACGTTATTTTCTTTGACAGCCATGGCAAATTTGATGTTGAAAAAACCCAACAAGTCCTCAGCAAAAAACTAGCCCGTGTCGATAACGCAGTGATCCCAGGCTTCTTTGGCGCGATGCCCAACGGTGAGATTAAAACCTTCTCCCGTGGCGGATCAGATATCACCGGCGCGATCGTCGCGCGCGCGGCAAACGCAAGTGTCTATGAAAACTGGACCGATGTTTCAGGTCTACTCAAAACCGATCCACGCATCGTTGATAACCCTAAGACCATTGACACGATCACCTACAAAGAACTCCGTGAATTAGCTTACATGGGCGCATCAGTGATGCACGAGGAAGCGATCTTCCCCGTTCGCATTGCGGGCATTCCCATCAATATCCGTAATACCAATACGCCCAATGATGCAGGGACCATGATCGTTTCCGATGACGATACCAGTTTCGAGTCAGACAGCATTACAGGCATTGCCGGACGTAAGGACTTTAGCGTCATCTACATTGAAAAGGCATTAATGAACTTGGAAATCGGCTTTGGCCGTCGCCTACTAGAAGTCTTAGAAGACCATCAAGTTAGTTACGAACACATGCCCTCGGGGATTGACACTGCCAGCGTCGTCATTGCCCGCACACAACTTGAAGGCAAACTTGACGAGGTACTCAAGGACATCGAACACAATTGCAAACCCGATCGCATTTCAGTGTTTGAAGACATGGCATTGATCGCAACCGTTGGCCGTGGGATGAATCACATCATCGGCATCAGCGGTCGGCTCTTTACGGCACTAGGCCAAGCTGGTGTCAACGTCCGCATGATCGATCAGGGCTCAAGTGAAATGAATATTATTGTCGGCGTTGAAGGTTCGGACTTCGAAAAAGCAGTCCACGCAATTTACAATGAATTCGTTGAGTAAGTCACCAAGCCCAAATCATCTCGAATTTTCCATGCGGGAATCATCATCAATGGTTCCCGTTTTTTTCGCCACATCACAGACAATGATGCTTTACAATATCTATTATGCCTACAACCGACCTAGACCAATTAATGGATCGTGCTAGCTTGATGCTAGTGAAGATGCAATACGTCGAAGCCCAGAAGCTTTGCGAGCAAGCTTTAAGAATTGCTTATGACTGCAAACAATGGAGCTACTTCGCAAGAATCATTTTGCCGTTGCAAGAATGCAGCCGTCAATTGCGCATGATCGCAGTCGAAGGCAGTATCGTACTCGGTACGGATCAGCTTTCAGATGACGTGATTGCAACGCTTAATGAACTGCAAAGCGGCTGTGTCGTTTTCACAGGCCCTGATGCCGCGACACAAGCCTTGAAACTCATCCATCAAGTCCAGCAGCAATCACATCACCTTTTGATCTTGTCTGCGATAACGGGTGAGAACCATTGGACCGTCCATAGTGCCCACCACCCCATTCTCACCGTCAGTTTTCCTGCTCCGCCCAAAGCCTGGCAAAACTAAATTTTAACGCCTGCATGTTGGGAAAAAATATCCCCCTGCAACTGGCCAACCCCCGGAGACTGGGTCTTGGATGTACTGGAAAAACTGGGAGACCAGATGCTCAAAACCATCACCGCGCCGGTGGGCGAACTTAAACGAGTAGACGAATTACGCAAAGCCTTGCATGCTGTAACGGACCATGAAATTCTGCATCAACAGCTCGCCCAAGCGGCCACTGCCTTAGTTCACTAATCAACGAAATTTTATCACTATGGACAACAGACGAACCCGTCGCCGCAACGTTCGCCGCTTCATTGCTTACAGCATTGTCATTCTCATCGCTCTGCTCACAGCCACAGCTGCTTGGGGGGTCTACCTCTGGCAACATACGCCCCAATACTGGACGGACAACCAAACTTTCCTGCAATCACGAACCGCCCAGGAAATTAACCAAATCGCAATGGATGCTGAAAATCAAGTACTCAATTTACTTTCACTCTCAGTGCAAACTGATGACAGCTCACAAGAGCCCGTCGAAAAACAGCTCGGTCTTAATACGCATCAGATCAATGCTTGGCTAAACCAACGGCTGCCTGCATGGTCGCGTAATCAAAATATCCAATTGCCCTCCGAAATCAAAAACGTGATGATGCACACGGAAAACGGTCGTTTTGCAGTCGCATTTGAATATCACAAAAATGACATGCACAAAATCGTCACACTTGTTTTCGATGTAACGATGATCAGTAAAGGCAAAGCCATGTTCCATCTAACCCGAATCCGCGCAGGCTCACTACCTAGCAAACCCTCATGGCTCATCAATAACATCACAGACTCCACCCTCAAAAAACTCGCAACAGAGATCATCCAAGGCAAAATCACAGAATTAAAATTCCCTCATCCAGCTGATGATCAACGGACGCTAATGATCAATAAACTCACGATCCACAACAATGGCATCATTGCCGATGTGCTCACACAGTGAGTTTAAAGTTTGCAAACCTGATGTTGAATCATGCCCTTTTAGACACCGCCGTGGGACGGATGATGTTCTAGTGCATTTTTCAAAACGCTCGAAACGACAACCGATTTACTTTACTTAACCTGCACGAGAAATGAGGGTTGCTCGCGGACTTTCTTGCCATCGATTTTTTCGATGATGGTTCGGCTGTTGTACAGATTAAAGGGATACTTTTTTTGTAATTTTAGAATCTCTGGGGAGTAGGCATCGCCGATATTAAGTCGCTGCGTCCAAGCTTGACTGTAAACATACAAGCCGATGGTGACCATCGAACGATGTGGGCCGTGATAGAAAAAAGCCATCTCGCCGTCTTGCCTGAGATTCACCGCAGCCTGCTGAGCAAAATCTTTATAGTTTGGCCCTGCAAGGTCATCATAAACCGCGATCTGTAAAGACCAGAATCCTTGTTCACGATAACGTTTCAAATCCATTTTCGAGGCAGTGATTTCCAAAGCAGGCTTAGCTGCTACGAGCCGAGCCTTGGCAAAAGGCCTGCTGTCATTGAACTTGAGCATGCGGGATTGGCGAAGTGCGCTTTGGACTTGCGGACGTGTTGGGTCCGTAAATTTTCCTCTGTACACATGGGTATAACCGCCTTCTTCTGCCAACCATGCGTCGGAGATGTTGCCGCGTTTAAGTTGGTCGATCATGTCAGCAGCTTGTTTTTGCTGTCCTGAACCGACAAAGGATGTCAGTAAAATGGACCAAAATTCTTGCGCGCCGGGCCTTTGTGTATCAAGGGTTTGGTCATTGTTGTCTATGAGAGAACTTTTACGAGCCATGCGTTTGGATTGTTCAGACTCACGTTCGCCGTAACGGAAATCCTCACCTTTGACTTGCTTCTTAAAGTCCCCCCAAGTGTCTCTAACAACGCGATGTTCTATGGCGCAAGCTGTTAGGAGCAGGACAAAAATCAATTGTAAAAAAAGGGTCAAGCGGTGGGCCATACGTTTCATTGAATCAGGATGCTTGTAGATGTCAAGCGAGGGGACGGTTTGGGAGACAAGATCGGGGGACATGCTCACGCCCATAACTTGGCGGTGATGATTTTTGTGGCGTTGTAAAATAAAGACCGTGATAAACCACAAGCTGTTTTACCAGCCTCGAATCCGACACCCATTTACGATATCACCGTAGCGCCTTTAGGGCCTGCAAAGTGGTAATAATTAGTCATGTTAAATACGCCTGCTTTTTGGGTCCAATCAAAGCGCCCCAGCTCGTGAAGCATTTTGCCAGTGCGGGCACATTCTCGGAAGGCATCTTCAATACCGGGGATGCACTTTAGTGTGTGTCCACTGGGGAGGTTCACCGTGCGAATGATTTTTTTAGGAACGTTGGCGACTTGAGATGCTTGGGAAGCCGCATTGACAATAGCCACGGGAACGCGTGCTGTTTCTAGTGTTGCAAGACCGATCTGATCATCATCAATCCCGCGAACGAGTTTCCCGAAACGTTCAACCATGTGCTCCCAAACAGAATGCTCCACGGTGTTACGTTCGGTGCGGATAATGCCCTGATCAGTTTCAGCTTGGAGATAGTCGGTCGTGCGAACAAGATTGCCTTTGGAACCTTTAAAAAGGGTATAGGGGCTAACCGTTTCTTCACTGGCATGGGTCATGTTGATCAAACAAATCGTGCCACTGTCCAACGTGACGCGGCAACTGATCGTATCGAAATTTTCAATCGCGTTAGCACGGTAAAGTTCGGCCTCCACTTTCACCGGCTTAGCCGAGGTCTTGATGTCTGGCCCGAGCATGTACATCATAATATTGATGTAATGCGACAAAGCATTGTTAGCGGGACTGTCCATGACCCATATGCCGTTGCGTTGATAAGCACCCGCCCAAGAGGCACGACCGTAGTACTGACTATTACGCGGCCAACAAGCGTGAAGTGACACACTTTCAATCTTGCCAAACTCACCCTCAAGAATGCGACGCTTTAACGGCAAGGTGTGCATGTCATAGACATCCTGATAGCCAATGGCCACCGGCAAGTTGTACTTGTCACGGGCAGCAATCATCGCGTCGATATCGTCGATGCAACCTGCCACCGGTTTTTCGCACATGACGGCCTTGCCCGCAGCGAGTGCTTTTTCTGTGTACACACGATGCAGGTCGATAGGCACAGGCAGCCAGACCGCTTCAAGATCTTTCTGCGCCAACAATTCATCGTAGGATTCAAAGAGTCCAACGCCCTGGCCTCGGAGTTGATCACAGACCTTCTGGCGAAGAGAAAGGTCCACATCCATTGCATAAGCAAGCTTCGCGGCATGCGTGCCTTTTTCAACATCTCGATTAAATAAATCGAGATGCGTTTCGCCATAACCACCGAGTCCGATGATCGCACTGATAACCGGTTTGAAGTCCGCCATAGAATCGACCGTCATTTCTATTTCACAAAATAAAACGTATGTGACATCGCAGCAAATACGAGAAAAACCAATCTAACGGGTCATGTTATTAGAGGTAACTCGATGAAGACTCCCCCCTGCTCCTCTATACTCTTAGAAGCCCCTTCAAAGTGCCGGTTTGAAGTTTAGAAATTTTTCTTGATCCGTGCGAATCCTTGCTCCTCACTTTCAAAATGTTTCGTCAGTCGCTACCCTGTGAGCCTTGTAATTTTATGACTCATCCTGATGCCAAAAGGGTTACCCAACCATGCCAAAAATTTCTCCAATCGCCGCAATTGAATATAACCTAAACGAAACAAACGACTTGTCGAGCTTGATCGCACCTCCTTATGATGTGCTTGATCAGTGTTCCAAAGATGCCTTGCTCACGCGCAACCCCAACAACTTGGTCAAAGTCGATTTACCGCACTTGCCCCCTAAGACCGTCGGCCCGGACGAAACCTATCTCCAAGCTGCTAAGGTATTTAACCAGATGATCGAATCAGGCGTTCTTTGCAAGCGAACCACCCCTGCGATCTATGTTTACCAACAAACTTACACCGTTAATAGCATCACCTACAAACGCCGTGGTGTCATTGCCAACGTGCAATTACAAGACTTTGGCAAAGGTGAAAATAATTTCGGTGGCGTCTTCCCACACGAACAAACCTTCTCTGCTCCTAAAGAAGATCGCCTTAAATTAATGAAAGCCACGCAAGCTCAGCTCTCACCCATCTTCGGATTGTTTGCTGACGAAGCAGGCAATGTCCAGCCGCTACTTGATCAAGTCGCAGACGCGGGCAATCCAACCTTCCACGCAAACACCGAAAATGATGGCGTTTTCCATGAAGTCTGGGTCATCAAAGATGCGCAACAAATCGCATTGTTTCAAGCGGCCTTAGGCCCTTGTGACACCTTTATCGCGGATGGTCATCATCGTTATGGCACGGCACTTAACTACCGTGACGAATTAGGCCCTTTCCCTGAAGGTCATCCCGCGACTCAGTGTTTGTTTGTGCTAGTGGGACTCACAGACCCAGGCTGTCTGGTTCTGCCAACCCACCGCGTGCTTGGTGGCATGACGAATTACAGCTTTGAAAAACTAGAAGCCGCAGCGGCTGGCCAATTAGTCATCAAGCCCTTCCAAGGCACGCTAGACCAACTCGAAGCCGCGTTACCCGATGCAGGCCCACATGCAATGGGACTTTATGACCCGGCATACGGCATGGCCATCGCCACCACCGCTGA
>JAESSU010000180.1 GCA_016763955.1 Phycisphaeraceae bacterium
ATAAAGGGCCATCTCCATGCATCGTTTATCTAAAACAATCTTCACAACATTAGCAGTATTGTTACTAGCTTCAATCACCAACGCACAGGACCTTAAACTCGCCCAGGTCTTTGCAGATCACATGGTTTTACAACATGGGCAAAAGGCCCCCATCTGGGGTTGGGCTAAACCGGACAGTCAGATCACCATTAAATTTATGGATCAGACGCTCAACGCAACAACCAATGCCAACGGCAAATGGAAATCTGCCTTGACTGCCCTAACCATTTCAGCTGAGCCTGCACAACTCACGATCAGCAGTGGCAAGCAAACCCTCACGGTAAAAGATATTCTCGTCGGTGATGTATGGCTTTGCTCCGGCCAATCCAATATGCAATGGAACGTCGGTAACAGCAATGATGCTGCAAACGAAATCAAGAATGCGAACCATCCGCTGATCCGACATTTTGCAGTCACTCGTGATCTAAAAATGTTTGAGACAGAAACCTTCAAAGGGGCTCAGTGGACCATCTGTAGCCCCAAGACGGTCGGCCAATACACCGCTGTGGGTTACTTCTTTGGTCGGCATCTCCAACAAAAACTCAACATCCCCATTGGCTTACTCCACAGTTCATGGGGTGGCACACGCATCGAACCTTGGGTACCACGTGTTGGATTCAAAAATGTTCAACAAACCAAGGGCATCTACAACGCACTAATGCTCAAGGACCCAACCTCCCAAAGCTACAAAAAACAGTCTCTAAATACTTGGAAAATATTTCCAAGTGGATCGCACAATCCAAGAAAGCACTCGCCAATCAACAAACAATCAAGGCCCCCGTCGCATTCCCCGCTCAGATCAAGCCCTACACCGACCGTCAGTCTCCCAGCATGCTTTACAACGCCATGATTGCTCCCATGGTTCCCTTCGCGATCAAAGGATCGATCTGGTATCAAGGTGAAGCCAACCGCGGCGAAGGCATGTTATACCTGCATAAAACCAGAGCATTGATTCAAGGCTGGCGTGAAGTATGGGGTATCAAAGACCTGCCTTACTACTTTGTCCAGATCGCCCCTTACCAGTACGGCAAAGAATCAGGCCATGTCCTAGCGAAATTCTGGGAAGCACAAGCTGAAATTGAAAAACAAATTCCCAACACCGGCATGGTCGTGATCACCGACATCGGCAACCTTAAAAATATCCATCCTAAAAACAAACAGGATGTCGGCAAACGTCTTGCCAACATGGCGCTTGCCAAAACCTATGGCAAAACAGGCATCGTCTATCACGGCCCCGTTCTCAAAGATATGAAAACCGATGGCGACAAACTTGTCCTCACCTTCGATCATGTCGGATCAGGTCTTGCTTCCCGTGATAACAAACCACTGACTCTTTTTGAAATTGGAAGTCCAGACAGTAACTGGGCACCTGCTAACGCGACCATCGTGAACGCAAACACATTAGAAGTTAGTGCCCAAGGTGTCACCGCACCGTGCATCGTTCGCTTTGCCTATGACAAACTCGCAACCCCAAATCTAATGAACAAAGAAGGCTTGCCCGCTCAAACGTTCTTGTTTGGTGAACAACCCACTTGGGATAAAATGGCAATCAATGTTCAAGAAAGCATTGAATACCAACTCGTCTATGAAAAAGATCTAACCAAACTCGCCAAGGCCTTTACCTACGAAATCGACAACTCAGCGAATCTCACCGGCAAGTTTGATCGCATCGCCTATTACATACAACTCACTGACAAAGCAGGCAACACAAAATGGGTCTACGTCTCCATGGATGCCTTTACCGATGACATCAAAAAAATCGGCATCCCGACACTTGCCTCCAAAATAAGTTTCCAACAGGTCGTCAAAAACTTGAACGTTTTCACCAGTGAAAAAGAACTCGCCACCGGCAATGGACAAGAAGGCAATATCGAATTCTGGTCCAACAATTATGGCCCACCCAATATGGCGAAGGTCCCGGGAGCTGACAACAAAAAATTTGATTTTGGTGACCAAAAAGCAGCACTTAAAGACGGTTATGGCTGCATGCAGATCCACCTAACCAAACAAAAGCAAACCGCTTTCGCCATCAATGCCTGGAAAACGGGCAACAATGCGGACCTGGGTATTGGCAACTGCAAAACAGGCCCTCAGCCAGACTGGACTTTCTCCAAGTCAGGTAAACAGTACACACAAAAACGACTTCGCATACTCGTGCGACTGGTTAAATAATTGCCAAAAACATCCCCAGTCAATTCGCATGAATTGATCTAGTCGTTCGTTGCAGCTAGACCGTCACGTATTGCATCTTGCGATGCATCAGCGACCCGCCCCCGGAAGTGCCGCAGCTATTTATCGTAGCGATACTGATCGTGATCCAATACAAAATAGACGCGATGCGTATAAGCTCGCAGCTATTGTTTAATTTCCAATAGCCGCAGGCATACTTGCTTGCGCACAGACGCTACAGTTGAAATAGAAGCACTCTAGACACGTTTAATTTAATCAAAGACAAAGCCCCGGTCACCCTCACAGGGCCGGGGCTTTCTTATAGATAATTGCATTGATGCACAATGAAGAAAATAGATCAATAGGATTATTTTGCTTTGGCAACTTGAATCGTGACTTCTTTTTTAGTTAACGCAACCACTTGCCGCTGACCTGTATCAGGATCAACTACTAGGCGTAACCCCACATGCGTCTTATTACAAGTTTCGCAAACAGAGGGTTTTGGAGACTCGTCATTGGGATACTTAGTGTTAAAGGTATCGGGGTGCATCATAAAAAAAGAAAGCTTTTCAAACTCATCCAACGTCATCTTGCTTTGATGGTTACACGAGGCACAGTTCACCACAAAATTCGAAGGCGCGTTTTCTATTGTAAGGCGACTAGGGCCCGCCAACTGGTTCACTAACAAGAAACAAAAGAGTGCTAGCGTGGGAACCGCTATGTGCCAGCGATGAATGGGGAATGATGTATCTTTGAGTTTGCTGTAGTGAAGAACAAATTTGATCTGCATGGTACGCCAGAGTTTTTCAATGATACTCCGGTCGTCGCGGAACAGCTGCGTTTTAATTTCAGTTTGCCGAAGCAACTTCATCGCTTGTGCCTGATCCACGGATGCTTCTTGGTGAGATTTTGTCGTGGCTTGAGGTTGTACGCCTGCAAGTTCATCATGCAGATCGTCTATGGTTTTTACAGGCGGTTTGTTAATCGCTTTTTGTTGCGGGGCTGTGATGGGATGACCTTGAGCATCGACATCCAATGCAAGTAACAACGGTGTTTCAGGTCGTTGTTTTTTGGCATGTCTCCCAACACAATGGCCGGG
>JAESSU010000181.1 GCA_016763955.1 Phycisphaeraceae bacterium
AAAACCTTTTTCAAACTGTACTTTCATTGTTTTGTTCATTTTTTTAATCCTTATTTAAAAGAGGTGTGTGACGTTGATAAGTTTTTAAAATCCCGCGATCATTTTTCTCTCAATGTGGCCAAAGGTTCCCCCGTGAGCACCATGCTTAAGTGTTCCATCCAACGAAGGTTCGTCACGAGGCTCATCGACCATGCAGTTGATGCGTGTATCCCTGATGGCATTGCAATTGAATGGCCCATGTAATCAAGCTGATTGAGCAAGATCGATTCGGCCCGGACTTACTTTGGCTTTTTCATGCGTTTGACTTTTGGTGAGGACAGTGGCCAAATAGGCATGGACACCGAACCATCAGGCACTGCCTGAAATGGACCCGGCAGGAGCGTCTTTTTGTTCATGGGTTTTCCAAAATAATCGACTGCGACATTTTCAACAGGTTGGCATTTCACCTTGCGGAGTTTGGAGAGGTCCCATGTAAATTGAAAATTCATCCGACGGGCGCGAAGTTGGTTTTCGCCGAAGCACGACAGTTGAATGCTGTTCGTATCCTGTCTGGTGATGTTTTTCCATTGTTGGAATGTCAAAGAAAGTGTGTTTTTAATCAGCTCCGCAGCTTGCATGGCCGCCTCTTTGGCATCGGTGTTGTCCCCGTTCCCCAAGTTGACGGTGAAGGTTTTCAGGAGGGTGTCATTCGTGATATTCCCGTTATTGGAATTGATCCCAAAACGAGGGTTTTTATTGGTCATCATCCATGAGCCATCCCAATAGACATTGTGGTCTGCGACATTGTCGCGGGAACGGTTACTCTTTGATGGCCAGCAGACCGAGCCTGCGTGGTTGCCATAGATGATGTTATTAACAATGCGTTCATGGGATGTTTCCACGATTTTACCGGCAAATTTTCGAGGTGAAACAACATGCATCCAGATGCCAAAATTGGCATTGTGAAACACGAGGTTGTGAGCGATGGTGATGCCTGACGCGTCATGGGTATAGATACCATCTCCGCCGCGGGTATAGGCGACGATGTTGTTGTCGATCAAGCCGGGGCCTTTGCCTAGTTCGAGGAAAATACCAGCCCGCAAATTATTGAGTACCAAGTTGCGGCTGATGCGTGCATTGTGATAGCCGTTGTCGATCCAGATACCAAAAGCTTCGTTGTCTCTGACGAGGTTGCCTTCGATAATACCATTGGTCATGCTATGCATTTTGATGCCTGATTGTTCCCACCATCCCGCATCGAGTCCTGCCGTGAATCCCAACCGATTGTTACGCTCAACGATGTTGCCGATGATGCGGGTGTTGGCGTGATTCCACCCGGCAATGCCACAAAGACCATTGTCTGAAATAGTGTTGTATCGAAAGGTGTTATAAGAGGCGATCATAACCCGACGGTCTTTTTCGTGGGTGTCTTTTAGTTTATTGACACCCCATGTTTCGCTGCCACAATCAATGCCCAGCGTCTTGGCATAGCGAATGACATTGTGCTCAACGATCCAGTGGTGGCCAGAACGAATACTCAAGGCCCCCCCCTGAGGGAAGGGTCCTTGGTTGGCACAGTGTTCAAAAATAAATCCGCGTACATGGATATATCCCAAGCCTCGCCGATAGGGTGCGAAGATGCGATTGCGCACGGACAATTCCACGGTGCGGTCTTTGGGCAAAAGATGTTCGGGGAAGTGAATGTAAATGCCGTTGCCGCCAGCATTGACCATCCATGTTTCCGCGGTGGCGTGCAGGTATTTAAAGGTTGTGACCTGTTGATAGGGTTGTCCATTGACAAAAATCTGGCCGAGTGTGCGAGGATATTTGTGATCTTTGGGGTTTGACGCAATGGGTCTTGCAACCAGATCCCGATCTCTACCTGCGATGCTGATGCCGATGTGGTAGGGGTTGGGAATATCCTTGAACAGTTTGGCGTCAAGTTTGCCAAACAGCACGTTGGGCCGGCCCTTGACGGGCTTCCAATTAGGCTGCCATATTTCAGAGCCTTTGACAATCACTTTTCCGGGGTCTATTGCGGTATAGGTAATAGGCTTGCCCTTGAGGCCGGTGCGTGCGGGCATGACGCGCTCGCGATACACCCCTCGATGGACGATAACTTCATCGCCGGGCAGAGCGATTTGAGCCGCTTTGTTGATCGTTCGGTAGGGCATCGCTTCGGTGCCAGCCCCTTCATCACTGGCTTTGACATTCTGTTGTGCAACATGAATTTGAGTGGCAAACGCGGTTGTGACCGACCCGATACTGATGATGGATAAAGCAATCCCCAACACCATTTTCCGACATGAAAGACAAATGAACATACAGGCATTCCTTTTCGTGTTTCAAGAACAAAAAAAACAAAATTGACAGATTTACCCCGGAAGTAACTTTTTCATTACCAGACTCTAAAGCGATTGCCCCCCCAGCCAACGGGAATACCTTGGCTTCCGATGGCATTCCAGCCGAACCATTGGGGTTTTTCGATCCATGTGGAAGTTTTAAATTCACCATGACCGTCAAAAAAAGCGATGTTTGCACCGATGTGATTACCCTCTCCGTGCCGCTGTGCGTAAAGCTGATAAGTGAAGGGACTATTTTGCCAATAGGCACCCAAAAAGGCCCTGGCATCCATAAATTCGATCACGTCGGCCGGGGAGGCAGCATCTTTGCGTTGGAGGCGTGAGTGGATTGTGAGCCATGGCGCACCACCACCGCCCCACACGGGTGACATAAATCCGATGGGATTGTAAAAGTTGGCATTGAGGCCATAGCCGTTTTCAGTAGCAGTTTGGGAGGCGGGGTCTCTCCCCACGGTGTTCAGATTAAAACCATAGCCGGATGCCAGTTTAGTCTGCCAGTCTCCTGGTACGACCCAATCTTTGTTGTCCATGGACCATGTGACGCTCATCAGTTGGATCCCACGTGCGTTTGACTGGCAGGAGACCTGTTGGGCAATGGCCCTGGCTTTTTTGAGAGCAGGGAGCAAAATGGCAATTAAAAGGCTAATAATTGAAATGACGACAAGCAGTTCAATAAGTGTAAAACCTTTTTCAAACTGTACTTTCATTGTTTTGTTCATTTTTTTAATCCTTATTTAAAAGAGGTGTGTGACGTTGATAAGT
>JAESSU010000182.1 GCA_016763955.1 Phycisphaeraceae bacterium
GGGGGTTGTGCATTTTGAATCATTGAAATAGCGGACTGATTCGTGTTCTAGGACCAATTGCAGGCGGTGGGGCAGGCCGGGAAATTCAGAGAGTACATCGATGGCTTGTTGTCGCTCAATGCCTGCTTTTTCACAGACGCGTAAAGCCATGTGTGCATTGAGTTGGTTGTGTTGTCCGGGAATCCTCAGAGGGAGGGTCTGCTTAGGATGATGCAGGGGAGCATATTGTCCAAAGCTCGTGAAATAGTGATTCAGGTGTGGGGGGAAGAGGGCAATGTCGGTTGCTCTCTGGTGATTAAATAGGGCTTGTTTGGCGATGGCGTAGGCATCAAGTGTGCCATGGCGGTCTAGATGATTGTCGGTGAGATTCGTTAGCAAGGCGATGTGCGGAGACCACTTGTCATTGTCGAGTCCTTCAAGCATGAAGCTCGACAGTTCCAGAACGATCCAATCTTTGTCAGTCATCTGATGGACATGGGGCAGTAGTGAACCCCCGATATTGCCCCCGACCCAGGTTTTGCCTGAGGTGTAGCATTGCTGGAAAATGTTGCCAATCATAGCTGTGGTGGTGGACTTGCCTGCCGTTCCAGTGATCCCGATGACACGACAATGTGCCGGTAAGGCAGCTACAAGGAGTCGGATTTCACTGGTGAGTTGTGCGCGATTTTCAATAGCAGTTTGCAGGTAAGGATTAGAACGTGGGTCTACCGCAGGATTGACGACGACGATGTCTGCGAGTTTAAAGTCTTCGTGCTGATGTTCCCCAAGGCGGTATTTTATGGGCAGGTCCCGGAGCTTATCCATACTCCGAGTGAGTTCTTTTTCAGGTAGTGCATCGGTGATTAGAACTTTTGCACCTTGTGCAACGAGATACCGTGTGACACCGATGCCTCCGCCGAAACGACCAAGACCCATGACGACAACATTTTGATCACGGAGATTAAGCATGGCGTATTTCGAATATTATTTTTACAGCTAAGGCGCCTTAGTGGTAAAAATAGTTCGGGTTTATTTCAGAGATTATTTTGGAATCGTCAGACGGACTTCTTGATGAGCATGCCCAAGTTCATAGCGAATGATTTGTCTGTCACGGTCTACCTCGAAGTAGACATAAAGCTTTTCACCTTTACGCAGGTCTGCAATGGGTAATTGTTTGGCAACTTTCAGCGGATGGTCGGGGTCTTTTAACATGCGAAGTTTACCCTTTGTTAAAAGGGCATAGCCAGAGGGGAACCAGCGATTGCCTTTGTTATCAATCAAAGTGACCTGACTGGTGACCATTGCGGCGGTGGCGATGCTGCGCCCAAGTAGTGATTGAGCAGCTTCTCGGTCTACCTGCACACGAACCATGGCTTTGTGCGAAGGCACGTAGAACGCTTTGACCGTATTGGCTTCATTGAGGCGATCATTACTAAGCGTACTTTCAGCATTGATGGTCATGATCAGATTGTTTTTGCCCAGTTGCATGGGGCCGGTGTGACGGTTTTTACTGAATCCTTTGGGCAGTTTATTAGAGAGTGCGATTTCGGTCGCCAGTGAGCTGGAGGTGATGCCTTGGCGGCCTCCGACATGACCTTCTGCGTTATTTGCGACGGCCGTTTTGATTTTTGTAAGTTGCGACTCATCTAGTTTGCCTAGGATGCTGGCCATTAGCGTTTGGTCTTTACTGACCGATGAGTCTGCGATGGCTGGGAGTTGCATTCGCAAGCGGCGAATGAATAGGTCTATGGGTTCTAAGCTGTCGGGGAATACAAAGAGAAATGCGATCATGTCCTCTTTAGGGTTGGTTCCCGCGATCATATTTTGGGCATCTTTAAATGGGATAAATGAACGTGTGCCGTCTTCACCGAGTTTGGATGCGCCGATGGGTTGGTAGAGTTTGTTGGGTGCTAGAGGATCGGTTTTACTCGCTAAGATCAGTTGGACTTGTGTGGGAGAAACACGCAGGGTGCTGTCCACGCCGTTATAGGGAGGCTTGGCAAAAAGCCATTGGGTGTCCACGATTAGCACCTGCGAATTGCCTTTTCGGATGTCATTGCCAATGACTTGTGTGAGTGTGTTATCTGTTGCGGAGAAAGGTGTTTTAGCTGAGTAGATGCCGGTGACTACGACGCTGCCGGGCTTGGCGACGAGGGTGGCATTACCGTCTACATGCATGCGGAAGGCACCTGATTGTTGAACCAAATCGGGCATGTAATTTTTGAGTGGCGTGTTATTGCTAAAGCTTCCCCCCGAGAGTTTGGAAAAGAAGTTGGCAGCGGCGGTGTCCACGGGAATCCAGAGATTACCTCCTGCTTGTTGGGCGACGTGTCCATCGGGTCCTAGGAGGAAGGGTTGATACCCAAGGATATTAGGGCCCAGGGACATATAGCCGATGCCGATGACGACAATGCTTGCGGTGAGCATTGACGAGAAAAACCCGAAAACACCCCCTGCGACCATGTTGACCATGGTGGAAAAGTAGACGTTAGCTTTGATGAGCTTGTCATAGCTTAGGCGGATGATTTGTAGGTAAATCACAAAGGGCAGCAGTAGACCGATCCCCCATGCATTGGCGACATTCACCTTCATGAACAGGCTGTAAGTCAAGGGTTCCCATGTGGCAAAAGCCAGTGAACCGGCGACCACAACAGCTGCGGTGTGGAGGACTGCACTAAAGACGCCTTGGCTGCCCCACCAGTAGGCCATGAACAATACAAAAGCCAGGATTAAAAAATTCAGGATCATGGTTTATTTCCCGTTGCCTTTGCGGGCAGTTTTTTTCGCGGGGTTACTGGAAACGAGTACACGAGTGATTTCGCTGATACTTGTAACGCCTTCAACCACACGAGTGAGTGCGGCTTCTTGGAGGTAATACATTTTATTTTTACGCATGTGACTGCGGAGCTTGTCGAGTTGACCTGCTGCGACCATATCACATGATTCGTCATCAAAGACCATCACTTCAAATATGCCCACGCGTCCAAAGTAACCTAGCCCCATACAGTGTGGGCAGGGTTGAGGCTCATCTTTAACGAGAACCTGTCCAGAATGCTTGTAAAATTCCTGAACGTTGTCCGTCGAAAAATTCAACTTCTTAAGCATGTTGGCATCTGGCTGATATGGTTCACGGCAGGTGAGGCAGAGTTTGCGAACTAGACGTTGGGCGATGATGCAATTAAGCGATTGAGCGGCTTTGCCTTTGTCACCAATTGCTTGAATCCATGCTCTTAATGCAGTGAAAGTATCCGTTTGTCGAATGCCTATATAAAACCGCATATCTAGGACATGATCTGGAATAAGTTTGGCGGTGTCACCATCCGTTAGATTGCCTATGAGGACGACTCGTGGCTCACGCAATAAGGTGGTGCGGAGCTGTTGTGCGATGGGCGGGGCATCGGTTCCCAGTTGGATTTTATTGTGGGTGACGCCTTCCATTTCGTGGGTGACTTCATGTTCCAGGGTCATGATATTTTGGGTATAGGGATCATGCCGTTCGATGATACTGTGTAGCGTGCTGGTCATGCCATGGCCCGGAGGGCAGACGACTAGGACGGATCTGAGGTTGTCATCTAGTGATGGGATAAGGGACGTGTTTTGAACATCCAACAGGCCAAGTTTTTCGAATTTTATACTCGTGCGATTTTGCGGGTTGATGATGATGTTCAGGTTCATGTCCTTGGTGGACCCGATGCTGGTGAGTTCAAGTTTTTGTTTGCCTAGTTCAGAGATGATTAGATTAAGTTGGCCGGTTTGTTTTTTGCGACGGTTGTCAACATCCATGCCCGCATGTTTTTTGAGAAAGTCAATTAACCCTAGTCCCACACGTGGGTCGAGTTTGGTTTGCGGATATTTTAAACCATCAATGTAAACCGAAAGGGTGGTGTGATTCGCATCCGCAACCATGTCAATTCGATCTGCTCGCCGGGGCAGGGCAAAATCCAATAAGTTCGACAATGCTTCATACACAGGAACAAGCGGGTCTTCACCTGTGGGAATTTCCACGGGCTGGCCATCTTGTCCTTTGATGATCACGGTCGCGCGAGCTTGTTGTCGCTGTGCTTGTGCATCGTCCCAGCGTGCTCGGAATGAATCGAGGCTCATTCGCCAGCGGTCTTTGGGGTTGACTTCTGTATTGCGATAGAAATGATACCCAACTAACGTGCCGATGATCATGACTAAAGCCAGAGGCAAACCGACCCAGAACAGTGGGATGATTAGCACGAGGAACCATGCTAGTGTTCCCACGCTTAAGTGGATGGCATTCCACATCTGGCGTTTGAGAAAGAAAAACTGAGCGTCCTTGTCTAAGTATCCAACGACGTAAGCCCAAAGACCTACGAAGACACCGAATAGGATCGGTTTATGAATACTCAGTAACGATATGGCGTCGGCAATGAAATAGGTCATTGTGTGCTTATACGTTTCCGAAGGTAGTGTTCTGTCCCTGCTCTTAAACGTCAAAAAATCAAAGGGAAGCTCAATTCTTGACGCACGAAATATATTATCACCTGAATCACCATGTTGACGCAATTCTAATTGTCCATTTTAGGTCGTAAATCTTGGAGTTGCTTTTTTTTGCTCCAAGATAAAAAACGTTTGACCATCCAATGGTAGGGCTTGAGTTGGCATGATGCTGCTGGGCGCAACTGATGCACAGCGGTGTTAATGTTAACCGATACCCTTAAGTCGCATCTTCAATTCATCAGGATTGGGGGCCACTTCCGCTGCGACTTTGGGATGTACCATTTGCTTTTGTACCAGATCGACTAGGGCATCTGTAAATGTCTGCATCCCAAGTTCACGGCTGTCACGCATGACGGTGGGCAGTTCATTTTCCGTTCCATCAAGAATATACTTGCGACTGCGTGGGGTCTGAAGCAGAATTTCGATAGCCGGGATACGTGGGATATTTTCATGCAGAGTTGGCAGGAGCTTCTGATAAATAAAGGCTTGGAATTGGTACGCGAGCATGGTGCGAATTTGTTCTCGTTCATTGGCTGGGAACAGGTCATAAATACGACCAAATGCTTGTGCGGCACTAGAAGCATGAAGGGTTCCGAATACCAGATGTCCCGTTTCAGCAGCATGTAAAGCGGCTTCAAATGTTTCACGGTCACGCATTTCGCCGATGAGTACCACGTCTGGGTTTTCACGCACTAAGGCACGCAAGCCTTCTTCAAAAGTGGACACGTCAATCCCCACTTCACGTTGATTGATCATGGCCTTAGAGTCCTCAAAGAGAAACTCGATGGGGTCTTCAATCGTGACGATATGCACATTCTTTCGGTCGTTGATGTATTGAATCATTGAGGCGATGGTGGTGGATCTGCCCGACCCGGTCACGCCGCATAGAAGCACAAGGCCATGAGGCTGTAAACACACTTCACTCATGATCGGTGGCAGGAAAAGTTGTTCAAAGGTCAGGATTTTATTGTCCACACGACGGGCTGCAATTGCGCTGCGTCCGCGTGTTCGGAAAATATTGAGTCGAAAACGGTGCGTGCCTTCTTCCTTCATATCAAGGTCAAAGCCAAGGTCTGCTGACCCGGTGTGTTCATAGCGATCCCAGTGTTCATCGCTCATCCCTTCTTCAAGCCACTTTTCAAAATCTTCAGTATCCAGCGGGCTGGTGTCCAATGCTTTAAGGCCACCCTTTAAACGCAAACGGGGGACTTGGCCTGAACGGAGAATCATATCCGAGGCTTTGTAACGTACCGCAGCTTCAAAATATTTACGAAGGCCGGTGTCGGCAATGGACTTGCCACCACGACGGGCGATTTTTGCATGAGGTTTGGATGATGACATTGAACTTCTTTCTCTTCCTTAAACAAATGCAACGCAGTGTCATTCGGATCAGCGTGTGAGTCTGACGGGGACACCATGGTCGTCTAAATATTGTTTGGTTTCTTGAATCGAATACTCGCCATAGTGGAAAATGCTGGCTGCTAGTGCAGCATCTGCATCGGTTTTAGTGAGGACTTCTTTGATGTGCTGCGGACTGCCACAACCCCCAGATGCAACCAAGGGGACATCAATTGCGCTACTAACGGCGTCGGTGATCGCCAGGTCATAGCCGGTCTTTACGCCATCAGCGTCCATACTTGTGAGTATGATTTCGCCAGCTCCTAGCGAGACAACATATTGTGCCCATGCGATAGCATCAATGCCTGTTGGGGTTCGGCCACCATGGATGTGGATTTCAAATGCAATATCATCTGCGTGATCAGATGGAAGGGTTGCTTGTGGGGCAAAGAGACCTTGCTTTTCTCGTTCTGCACGTCGTTGTTCAAACTCTTCGCGGGGTACACGTTTGGGGTCAATATTCACCACCGTCGCACAACGTCCAAATCGCTTGGCAGTTTGTTGCACAATTTCAGGGGTCACCACCGCAGCAGTATTGATACTAACCTTCTCTGCGCCCGCTTGAACCAATGCTGTGACGTCCGCAATCGTGCGAATTCCACCGCCCACGGTAAAGGGCATAAAACACTGCTCAGCGACTTGGCGAACCACGTCATACATGATGTCACGGTTTTCGTGACTGGCTGTAATGTCCAGAAAAACCAGTTCATCAGCACC
>JAESSU010000183.1 GCA_016763955.1 Phycisphaeraceae bacterium
AAAAGTGTGCGTAAAGATGCTATGAACGTGCAGCGATGGCTGCTCATCAACTAGCCGCCGAAGCAAGTGCAACCGATACGGTGTCGGCTCATTGCATATAAAGGCAATATCTTTCATACCTGTACCCCGTTATTATATCGGTTTAATCGAGGGTCATAGCCAGCACGTTCACTAGCAGGGCATACAAAACAGGTAATTTCCCTAGACCCTTTCGTGTTAATGCCTGTCAAAAAACATTATGATCCAACTTTTTGAGGCTCAATTGCCTCTGCGTACGGTTAACAGGGATATATTTTGAGAAGTTATTCACGTTTCTGACCGACATAGTATCAATAGACAAGGCTATCAGAACATGCGTATCGTACACGTTATCGGAAGTTTAGACCCCTCACTAGGTGGCCCGCCAATGGTAGTCGGGTGCTTAGCTGCTGCACAGGCCCAGTTAGGGGCCGAGGTACACATTGTAGCTTACGACTGTCCGGATCAAGAAGAAGTCATTCACACCTACCAAAAAACGATTCCTGACTTTAGTCGGATCACACTTGGGATGCTCCGGCTGCCTGACTCTCGCGAACGGTACTCAGGCAAACAAGCTTTGAGCAAAATCACCGAACATCTCACGGGCTCTACACAGACGGTGGTTCATCTACATGGCATATGGGAAACCATTCTCCGTCAAGCTGCCAAAGCCGCCAAGTCCCATGCGGTTGCCTACATCATCGCGCCTCATGGCATGTTGCATCCTTGGTCAATGTCTCAACGCAAATGGAAAAAGAAAGTTGCAATGAAACTGGGGTATCGAAAGATGCTCAAAAGCGCAACAGCTATCCATGCACTAAACCATGACGAAGCAAAACACATCCGCAAAATGGGTTTCACGCAGTCTTGCCAAATCATCCCCAACGGCGTCTTTCTCAACGAAATTCAGCCGCTGCCGGCCCCCGGAAGTTTTGTCAGAAACACCCCACAATTGCAAGGAAAACCGTACATTCTTTTTTTAAGCCGCCTGCATTTTAAAAAAGGGCTTGACCGACTTCTTAGTGCTTTTAATCAGATCGCCCACAAATACGAACAGGTTCAACTTGTCATTGCCGGGCCAGACGGAGGCTACGAACAAACGTTTCGGAATCAAATTAACAAACTCGACATTGCCCCGCGTGTACATCTTGTGGGGCCATTGTGGGACAAGAGCAAGTATGCAGCGATGCAAGATGCGGTGTGCTTTTGTCTGCCATCACGCCAGGAAGGTTTTAGCGTCGCCATTACTGAAGCGCTTGCGGTGGGTGTGCCTGCTGTGATTAGTGACGCTTGTTGTTTTGATGAAGTGGTCCACGCCCATGCAGGTTATGTGGTGACGATGACGGATGACAAGCCCCAAGAGTCGATTACAAGTCTTGCTAATACGTTGGAATGCGTGCTAGCGAGTCAGCCGAATCACGCGATGCGTCAAGCCGGCCGTAAACTCATTGAAGCTCATTACACATGGCCTGTCATCGCCAAACAGAGCCTGCAAGTTTATGAACAGATGATCGGAACATATCATGTCTAATGAGCAGGGCAAACAACCATCGCAAGCAGATGATTTTATCTTCCAGAAACTGGATCAGACGGTTCGCTATCCGCACAAGCTCAGCGACTATTTCAAGCGATTTTGCTGGCAGTGGATTCAATGTCTATTGATTAAACCCAGCTGCCGACGCGCTCACCACTGGCGGCGATTCTGGCTCAACCAATTGGGCGCAAAAATCCATCGCACCTCAGGCACCAAATCGTCCACACACATCTGGCATCCATGGCTTTTAAAAATCGGCGAGTATTCAATGCTCTCAGAAGGTGTCACCGTCTACAATCTCGGACAGGTCACCATCGGCTCACACACCGTCCTTTCACAAGATGTTTATTTATGTGCAGGCACACATGATCACACCAAACCCACTTTGCCTTTGCAAAAACCCACCATTACCATCGGCAGCGGTGTCTGGATTTGTGCGGGGGCATTTATTGGCCCAGGTGTCACCATTGGGAATAATGCGGTCATTGCAGCACGCAGTGTCGTGGTCAAAGATGTACCTGCGGGCATGATCGTCGGAGGTAATCCTGCAAAGGTTCTTAAACCCCGCGAAATGAATCACGATTAACTGTCGTGGCACGAGCCAGCGATGCGTCGCATCACAGCTATTTTATGCGCGTCGGACGATTCATAAACCTTTGTAGCATTTACATTCGCCAGGTCAGTCACGCACGAGTTTTAATTGCGATGGGTATAAGTCATGCACAAGTTTTAATCGTGAATGGTATCAGTCGAACTGTCACTAGCCATAGGCAGTGTGATATAAAACGTACTGCCTTCACCGGGTTTACTTTGAACTTCAATATGACCGCCATGAACCGTGCAGACATGTTTGACAATAGATAACCCAAGACCCGTCCCGCCTTGTGCACGACTTCGCGCTTTATCAGTACGGTAAAACCGTTCAAAAAGACGAGGCAAATGCTCAGGCTCAATGCCTTGGCCGTGATCACAAATACTAATGCGAACCTGCCCGCAAATAAGCTCAGCTGATAACTCGACCACGCAACCTAGAGAGCTGTATTTAATGGCATTGTCCAACAAATTCACAATCGCCTGCTCTAATAACGGCGCATTAATATGAGCCTGCAAATCATCTAAATCGCGAAGCTCAATGGTGATCTCTTTTTGACGTGCTTTACTTGAACAAGTTTCCACCGCATCACGCAAAACACTTTGAACTGATCCTAAAACCAAGTCCACATGATTAACGCCCCCTTCTTGCTCTAAACGAGCCAAGGAAAGCAGGTCTTCAACGATAGCATTTAACCGATCCGCTTGACGGACAATAATCGCCAAAAAGTCCGGCACGCCTTCTTCTTTAACCTGTACACCGCTGTCGATCAATGTCTCAACAGATGCTTTAATCGTACTAATAGGCGTTTTAATTTCATGTGAAACGTTGCCCACAAAGTCCCGGCGAACCTGCTCAAGTCTTCGCATCTGAGTGACATCATGAAGCACAATCAACCCACCAACGCGCATCCCCCGAGCATCTCGCAAAGCCGTGCCTTGGGCTTGTAAAAAATGTTCACGGTAAGTCGTGCGTCCCATGTCTGCCGGATCCATCGCGGGCAACGTTAACACCAATTCCGCTTCCACAGGTTCATCAGATTCAAGCACTTTAGCGACCAACGATTGCAAGCCCGGATTCCGAATCACTTCGTGAATACTTCGGCCAATCACATCACTGACACGCATCCCCAAAAACTGTTCTGCGGCATTATTAAAATTAAGAATGCGCTCATCTAAATCAAATGCGACAACACCTTCAACCATACTACTAAGTACGGTTTCCAATTCATTGCGCTGTTCAATGACCGTCCGCAAACGGTCGCCTAGCTGCTGCGCCATTTTATTTAGCGACTCACCCAGTGATGCCACCTGCAAAGGGCCATCCACCTCAATGGCCTGCGTCAGATCGCCTGAAGCAAAGCGCTCTGCACCGATCCGCAAAGCACGTAACGCGCGACTGAGCATAAAAAGAATAATCAGTATCACAGCAGCAAATAAAATAAACCCAACCAACACGGCTAAGACAGGTAAATTTTCGCTAGATAACTTAGCGGTTGCTAATCCAGTTGTCATCCCACAGTTAAACACTAGCAGACCCTTTGGGTAAGACGGCCTATCCGATCAAAACATAAAAATTATAACGGTTCTAATTTTCACCACAGCCCCCGGAAGATACTGCAAGAAAAACGAAATTTTTAATGGCCTAAATTAATCCTTAAAGCGATATCCGACACCGCGGACTGTTTCAAGGTAACTCCCTTGGTCGCCGAGTTTACGTCGTAAAGCAACCATCTGCACATCAACGCTGCGGTCAGTCACAGCAGCTAGGCCCCCGTGAATCGCTTCAATGATCTGCTGACGTGTGAAGACGCGACCCGGCCGAGTGGCTAAAAGATTTAGCAGACGAAACTCAGTCACAGTCAGGTCGATCGCTTCATCTTCAATGCGAATCTCGTGACGACCCCGATCAATGGTAACCTCGCCAACGGTAAGACAGTCATCATCTTGATCATCTACGGCTTGAGATTCGGCTGCGCGACGCAAGACCGCTTTGATCCGAGCCATCAAAATGCGTGGACTAAAGGGCTTGGTGATATAGTCATCTGCACCGAGTTCCAAGCCGACGACAATGTCCGCTTCTTCACCCTTGGCAGTAAGCATCACCACAGGAATCCCAGCAGTGGCAGGTTCACTTTTCAATGTCCGACAGACGTTAAGCCCATCAACACCCGGCAGCATCAAATCCAACAAAATCAAATCCGGGAGCTTCTGACGTGCTAACTCCAACGCACGTTCCCCACTATCAGTGCAAAGCACCTCCATGCCTTCACGGCTGAGGTTGTATCGCAATAGATCCTGCAAATCCTGTTCGTCTTCGACAACCATAACATGCGGTCTGCCGCCAGTGGTATTGGTGATGGGTTTTGATGACATAGCTAACTGGGACATAAAATCCCCTCCTCTTGACGAATTAACATTCTTAACATTGTTAGCAAATTTATACCTTGCCTAACCCCCAATGGCTAGCGTTTTTAAGTTAGGAATCGGTGAACTTGTTAAATTCAGATCACAACATCGATAAGTGTTTATTTTTAAGGCAATTGCGAGATTTACTCCAAAGTTGCTTTTATCAATTAATGACGATCTATTTCACCTAAGCCCGCAGATGAGCCTTCTGAAGGCGATTGTGCGAGACCGACGCAGCACGTCAAAACCCCGGCCCACGCATGAATCACAAAGCCTCATCTGCGGGCTTGCGTCCTAAACATGCGCATAAAAAAACGGCTTGGTGATTACACCAAGCCGCCTTTAGGATTTAGCAGGTTTGATTTTGCTTGCTCAAATTAAAAGAGCAATCGGAACTGAGTGCGGAAGACGAAAAGATCGTCGGTCCGAGCATCTGAATAGATGGTACCCAAGCCATCGCTAGAAGTACCATTGGCGAAACCGTTCTTTTCCAAAGTACCTTCATAGACCCACACCAAATCGGTGGTCAGCTTGGCTTTGTGCTTCTTCATGAACCAGTTAAAGCCAAAGGTGACTGCAGACATATTATCTACAGTTGGGCTGTCACTGTCATAGTCAACCATTTCCCAGCGAACAAAAGGCTGGAGCTTGTCAGGAATGACCATGTAGCCGGATTCAACCAAAACACCCAAAGGGCTAGCTTCAGTTTGGGTCCCTGGCGCGACTGCAGGACCATCATAGGAGTTATTCGCTCCCATCACAGCAGCGAACAGACTAAAGCCATTGGTTTCGACTAAGCCATCAAGTGTCCAAGAAGTGTAGTTGCTATCATTGACTGTGCCGCCACCTGCGGTCGCATCACCAAGCTGATAGAAGATTGCAGCACCGAGGAATATACCTAGATCATCTTTAGACCAAGCGGATGCATCCTTGAGTTGCTTCCAGTTACCCGCGAGCTTGACATCAGCACGAGCGGTCAGTGCAATTTCCGAGTCATCCGCTGGAGCACCAATCGTCGTATAAGACGCGTCCGCTGTATCGCCAAAAGCGAAAGCCAGCTTGACGTTGTCAGACGAGTAGTTCAATTGAACTTGTTCTGAGTAGTCTAAGGTGAAATATTCAGTCGACAAGCCACGATCAACTGCAAGCTGAGCGCTGGAGCTGGTGAGTTCCTGACGCAAGAAAGGAAGCTTCATTAGACCCGCAGCAATGGACCAATTATCGTCAAATTTGTAACCAATCTTGGCTTCTTCAGCTTCCATCAAACCGTCGCTACGTCTGTATGCCAAGGTGATGCCGTAGGTGATCTTAGGATCAGCAATGTGTCCCTTGAACTTGAGCTTGACGCGACGCATCTGAAAGCCCGTTTCGTCGCCGTCCTGAGACGCGCCTGTGGCGGTTTTATTATCACGGAAAGCACCGATATAACGGAACTGAATCTGACCGCCGAGGGTCATCTTGAAGCTACCGTCTTCGGAAGCTAAAAAGAAATGCTTGCCGTTATGACCCGCAGCCATGCCACCTTCAAGAAGGCTCGCACGCGTGTCTGCGTCTGCGAGGACTTCCTTGATCAATGATCGGACTTCTTGGGCACGACGTTCGTTAAGCCAGTTTTCGTCACTGGCTGAGCGAAGTTGTGAGACCTGCCCTTGCAACTGCGTATTGGATACACGCACGGCATCCAATTCTGCACGCAAGGCTTTGAGTTGTTCGTTCACAGAGTTGTCACTAGCCATCGCACCTACAGTGAGGGACGCAGCTAGAGCACCAGCAAAAAGCATGGTACGAGTTTTGAACATGTTCTATTCTCCTAAAATAGTTAGAATCTGCTTGATCCATATTAACAACGGGCTGGCAGTATACGAACGACTTGATTAAGTCCTGTTAGCACTGTGTAAAGATTGTGTTAAATCACAAATCAACCCAATCCGATACCCCGCCACACAACTTAGCAAAGCCCCGTGTTACCTCGAAAAATTACGATCATTCACAACCCCTACAATCGTGTTTCCAAAGATTTCTTTGGTCATCATCGGTCATTGATTTGAAATTTCCGTAAAATGTAAACCAACAGATTATTATGGAGACCATCATTATGGCAGGACACAGTAAATGGGCGAATATTGAGCACCGTAAAGCACGCCAAGATTCCAAGCGTTCTAAGATTTGGAGCAAATGCGCCCGCGCCCTCATCGTGGCCGCTAAAAACGGTGGCGGAGACCCGGCAACCAACCTCACGCTCCGTTATGCCATTGATGAGGCCAAGTCTGAAAATATGCCTAAGGATACCATCACCAATGCCATCAAAAAAGGCTCAGGTGAAGGTAATACAGAGACTTATGAAGGAATCATCTATGAAGGTTACGGCCCCAACGGAGTCGCCGTCCTACTCGAAATCCTCACCGATAACCGCAACCGCACTGCTAGCGAAATCCGAAAAATATTCGAGCGTGCCAACGGGAATCTAGGCACCAGTGGCTGCGTGGCTTATATTTTTACTGCTAAAGGTCAGATTTTTATCGCCAAAGAACATGTCGATGAAGAAACCATTATGGACCTTGCCTTAGAAGCGGGTGCTGATGATGTATCGGACGAAGATGAAGCATGGCTCGTGAGCTGCGAACCTTCGGACTATATCCCCGTGCGTGAAGCGATCAAAGCTGCGGGCATCGAAATCGCCTCCGCAGAGCTCACCAAAATCCCCGATACCACCGTGACTTGCGTTGGCAGCTCTGCTGAAAAAGTCTTGCGTCTGATGGACACGCTCGAGGACCAGGATGATGTGCAAAAAGCCTATGCTAACTTTGAGATTGACGAAGAAGAACTCGCCAAACTCGAAGCCGGGTAATGGGCAGGTGAGAAAAAGGAACACCAAATGTTTCAGTTAACTCTAAAGAATGGTAGCACCGTCGCGTACCGGCGTTTGCGTGCTGGAGACGATCTGCAACTCCAAACCTTTAATCGAAACTTAGCACAACTGTCCCGTGAATTTTTCTCGCCTCATGCTTATGATGATCAAACGGTCGCTAAAATTATCGCTCGCGCAGAAAAAGAGGAAGACCGAACCTATATTGTGCTTGATGGCGAAAAAATCGTGGCCTATTTCTTTTTATGGTGGTATCAAACCCGCTTCCCAGTCTTAGGGATTGGCATTGCAGATGAATATCAAGGCCTTGGAATGGGCTCACAGCTCATGGCGATCCTCATCGAAGATGGCAAAAAATCTGGTTGCGACGCCATCGAACTCACCACCATGCTAAAGAACAAAAAAGCATTTAGTGTCTATGAAAAAGTGGGCTTCCAATGCCTC
>JAESSU010000184.1 GCA_016763955.1 Phycisphaeraceae bacterium
AGCCCTACCCACTCTTGGGTAAGAGTCGATTTTGTGCCAGCTGCCACGATGTGAATTTAGTCAACGGCTTTCGTCTTGAAGAAGCCTTTAGCGAATATAAAAACTCACCCGCTGCCAAGAAAGGCATCTCTTGCCAAGATTGCCATATGGGTAAAGAACCGGGCATGACACTTGCTAAGCGTAGCGACCCGGACTTTGAGAAAAAGAATTATGCTTTTGGCCCTGCCGCAGTCGTAGGTAAAATTAAGTTCAAACCCCGCAAGCTCACCAATCACATGTTTGTCGGCCCAGACTATTCCGTCCTGCCCCCTGAACTCTTCCCACTACACCCTGAGGCGATCCGTGAAGAAAGTGACGGCGATGATGTCACCGTTGACGGACATGCCACGATCCGCGACTGGATCGCATTTAGAAAATATCTCAAAGCCAGTCCCCAGCACGAAAAAACATGGGGCCTAGACGACGACGAAATTTCCGAAGAAGACGAAGAAAATTTGCCTATACCTTTTAGTACATTTGATGACCGAGAATTTGCCCGCGAGATCGTGGACACCAATGTCGAGCTCCTTGAATATGCAACAAAACAGCGACTCAAGTTACTGCAAAACGGCTACAAACTCGGTGAAATCAAAGTCGATCAAAAACGGAAAAAAGACATTCGTTTCAAAGTCCAAGTCAAAAATGGTACTGACGGTCATAACGCCCCAACAGGCTTTGACGGTGAACGCCTCGTCTGGCTTTACGTCCGTGTCCTTGATGGGGCAGGTAACGTGATCTATGTCTCAGGCGACTTGGACCCCAATGGCGATGTCCGTGACCTGCACTCTGCCTATGTTCATAATCATGAACTGCCACAGGACAAAAACCTTTTTAGTCTCCAATCACGATTCCTAACCCGCAATCTCCGAGGTGGTGAACGCGAGCAAGTCTTGCCCCTAAACTGGTCTGGCTCACCGCTGATTTATGTCCGACCTGAAACGCGATCAAGCGTCCTGCTTGGGCGTCCCCGAGCAGCCCGCAAACACAAGGTGGGCATTGAACCCCTTGGCGAACGATGGGCTACGTATCACGTTAAAAAAGAAAAACTCGCAAACACCACCGGCCCCTATAAAGCTGTGATCCAACTCAAAGCTGCAATGATTCCCGTTAACCTTGTCAACGCGATCAAGGGTGTGGGGTTTGATTACAGCATGAGTGCTCGGGATATTTCCCAAAGCCTTGTCGCAGGTCACCAAGTGATCTGGGAACGTGAAATTGCAATAGATCGCGAGTCAGACCATGAATAATAATTCCCTTCATTGCCACCTTCTTAACGTTAGACACACTGCCAAAAAAATCACCGGGAAAATCACCGGCATGGTTTTAATCTCCGCGATGCTATTGAGTTTCAATGCGACCTCTTCGCTACTCTTAGCTGGATCGTCTGACGATAGCCACGGTAAAATGCAGATGCGTACAAGCCGCATCTCCGACGAATCCGTGCCGAATCTCAACGTCGAAAACTTTATACAACGCCCCAAACCTTTGCTCGAATTGGGCAACACCTTTTTGGGAACCGGCGATATCGCACCCGGTATTGATTTGCCCGGTGGCGCTGTCTGGCAACCCTCTTTACTGATTTACGGTGTATACCGCACGGCATTTCAAACTTTTCACGATGGTGACACCACACGCTCTGAATGGACCAACCGGCTGGACATTTTTGGCAATCTTCAACTCACAGGCTCTGAACGTGTCCACGTAAGTTTGCGACCACTGGAAGAAAACAATTCCTTTAGCGGCTACAACTTTGACTCCAATCATCAAGATGGCTCGGGGCCGACTGAAACGTTTAACGCAAAAGTTCGCACCCTCTTTTTCGAAGGCGACCTAGGCGAACTATTCCCCAATGCAGACCCCAATGATGTGCGATCACTGGACCTAGGATTTTCCGTAGGTCGCCAACCCTTGTTTTATCAAGACGGCATGCTCATCAACGACATCGTTGATGCAGTGGGCATCACACGCAACACGCTTTTGCCCAAAGGGGGCGCCGATTTGCAAGCCACCTTCATCTACGGCTGGAATGAGCTTCATCGCGCAAACAATATTGAAAACAATAACGCAGACGTGAATCTCTATGGCCTGTTCTTTGCAGCGGACTATCCCAAAAGCACCATTCACCTTGATTTGGTTTATGTCGATGACACGGATTTAAACACCGATGGGTTTTACTGGGCAACGAGCTCAGTACAACGCATCGGACATTACAACACCACGTTCCGTGTGATGGGGTCTCATGCCCTTGATGTTGAATCCGCAGCCGTTAGGGACGGTGTTTTGTTGTTTAGCGAAGTCTCTTGGACACCTGCATGGTCTGACAACATTGTTTATATCAATGCCTACTGGGGCATTGACCAATTCTCATCGGTTGCTCGCGATCCTTCCGCAGGTGGCCCGCTGGGCCGCGTGGGCGTACTCTTTGATAGTGTCGGGATCGGTCGCTACGATGCTCCATTAAGTAACCGTGCCAATGACTCGTTTGGTGCTGCCTTGGGCTATCAGATGTTTCTAGGCGACGGCTTCCATGAACAACTGGTCCTTGAAGTAGGTGGCCGCCAAAGCACGACCCAAGACTCAGACGGATTTTACGCAATCGGTGCTCGCTATCAAAAAGCACTCGACCAACACTGGGTTTTACAACTCGACGCTTTTGCATCACTTCAAGAATCACGGGACGAAGGCTATGGCAGCCGCATTGAATTACGTTACCAATTTTAACCCCCCTCCCCGGACGTTAAGACAAACGTTTCCAAGGGCTACAATAAAATCCTCCATACTCAGGAAAAACTTCCGGGGGGTTAGGAATTGCTTATGATGATGTCATACATCTCGATAATAGGCTTCGTGGTCGTTGGGATCACAGGCATGCAGGCTTTATTGATCGTCATCGATACGTTCAAAAGGTCTACACACGCTCAATTAATTCGTGAGCAAGACACAAAGCTTTTCGCCCTGCGCGTCGAAGCTGCACGCAAACGTGTTTTAGTCAGTCAGGAAAAACATCTTCAATGGGCCGGTTCACGCAAATTTGAAATTAAGCGTAAAGTCCATGAAGACCCCAACGCGGACATCTGTTCCTTTTACTTAGCACCCCATGACGGGAGAGCGATTCCGACTTTTA
>JAESSU010000185.1 GCA_016763955.1 Phycisphaeraceae bacterium
TATCTCGAGCTTGCCAAGGTGACTGAGTTTATGCATCCGGGGCATCAAAAAGTCGGTTTTGGCCTGTCGTTTTACCACAATATTTTCAATCCAAAAATAGTTCGAGCTGCACGCGGATTTCTGAATCAGGCCATCGCCATTGGTTCTCAAAAAGATATCTACCGTGAGCGACTCAATATGGTGGATATGAGTCAACGCTATCTTGAAGCTTATCTAGATGGATATTGGCAATCCCAAGATCACCAGTATGAAGCTGCAGTCAAAGCTTTTGACCGTATGGATCAAGTGATCACAGAAATGCTCCAAGCCAAGTTCCTAGCTCCTGGCGAGGCAAAGCAACGCTCCAAAACCATGCGTATGAAGGCGTTGGCAGAACATTTCCCCAAAGAACTAGGCTTTTTTACCGATTGGAAACTGCTTGGCCCATTTGATAACAGTGATCGCAATGCTGCGAGGTATCGTAATGCGTTTGAGCCCATTAACGCCATCGGCAATCCAGTCGTTTTTAAAGATGGTACAAAAGCTTCTTGGCGGATTTATAAAAGTCCTGGCGGATTTCTTAATTTGGAAAATGCCTTGGCGGATCGAAAGGGAAACCAAACGATATCTTATGCTTTTGCTGGGACTACTTATGACTCCAAACGTAAGATGCGTGTGCAATTGCGAATGAGCAGTTTTTATCCGTCTGTCGTTTATGTCAACGGCAAGCAAGTCTTTTCCCGTCTGGGAAATAATGCGGATTGCCCAGATAAAAACCAAGTTGAAGTGCTAATGAATAAGGGGAAAAACACGATTGTGTTTAAGCTTTCCCAGACTAAAGCCAATGCGGATTCATTTCCTTGGGGAGTTTATGCACGGGTGGTTACTGATGGGCCTGATACGATTGTGCCCGCTGAGAAGTGGTCCTTTAAAACAGACCCCGAAGATGTCGGGACAAAGCAAAAATGGTTCGCATCCACATTTGATGACAGTCAATGGCAGCGTATCACCGTGCCTCAGGTTTGGGAAAAAAGTATCGGTGCTTATGACGGTTACGCATGGTATCGCACTAAAATCAAAGTGCCCGCAACATTCAAAGATAAGGCCATGGAAATTAATTTTGCCGGCGTGGATGAGCAAGCATGGGTCTATTTCAATGGAACCTATCTTGGTGAACGAACCACTGCCTCAACCAAGAAAACCGCAGACGCTATATGGAATCAACCTTTTAAGCTGATTATTTCTCCTGATCGTATTAAGTATGGGAGCGAAAATCTGCTGGTGGTTCGAGTGCATGACTCAAAATATGCAGGCGGAATTTATTTCCCCGTCCGCTTGAGACCTGCACGTTAATTGTGTTCCTTGAGGTTCGTGATTCGTATTAGCGACGCAACTTAAATATCCAGGCTTGCTGTAAAACACCCGGTGAGATGGGATTGGTATTTTTATTGTCTGTTTTATAGTTAACACCTAGGATCAGATCAAGTGCTTTTTGTGAATGCTCAATAGGATCCCTAAAAGGATTAGGAGTCCGACGTTGATATCGCAATAATATCCACTTGTTCGCAAGAATTTAACATAGGAAGCTTCACGCATCGGTGTTACTATTTAGAGAGTTGGCCGTCGAGATTGGACAGAACCAAAACGATTAAGTGCCATGGTTTAAATTCTCATTCAATTTAAAGTTTAAAAAGTATTGTAATGAAAAAACAACGCATGTTAATTGGCTGGGGCACACAAGATGTAACGCCCAAAGGAAAAGTTTCTTTACTGGGACAATTTCGTCTTAGAATCACGGATGAAATTCATGATCCGTTGACCACCAGCGCACTGGCAATGGAATCCGAAGACGGTAGTGAACAGGCGATTATCGTATCACTGCCTACCATCGGGGTGGCGGATTATATCCTAGCAGGTTGTCGAGAAATGATCGCTGAAAAAATAGTGGGCTTTAACCCTGATAAGTTATTTGTCAGTGCGACTCATCCGCACACTGCACCGGAATACCAAGCCAATGGACTGCTCGGTGAATCCGTGCCCTTGCCCGATGATGTGATGACAGATCGAGCGTATGGCGCGATATTGATCGAGAAAATTAGCCTCGCTGCCATTGAAGCATGGAACAGTCGCAAGGTTGGCGCTCTAAGCTGGGGATACGGCCATGCGGTGATTGGGTTCAATCGACGAGCATCTTTTTTCGATGGCTCGTCAGTGATGTATGGCAACAGCAATACGCCAGAATTTTCTCATAGAGAAGGTGCTGAAAACCATGGCGTTGATATGCTCTTTACATATGACACGGAACACAAGCTCACAGGCATGCTCATCAACGTGCCTTGCCCAGCTCAGTGTTCCGAAGCAAAAAGTTTCATCTCGTCAGACTATTGGCACGATGTATGCAAAGTCATCCGTGAACGTCATGGTGAGAACATTTATATTTTGCCTCAATGCGCCGCTGCCGGGGATATCTCGCCTCGCGCTATGATTAATGTGCCCGCTGTTCGCCGCATGATGACGTTAAAAGGTTATAGCGAAGAAAATGATATCGCTTCCCGTCAGTTAATTGCTCAGAGACTTGCCGCTGCTGTGGATGAAATTCTGCCATTAGCTTCTAAGGATATTCAAGATGAACTCGCCTTTGGCCATGAGGTGATTCGAACTGACTTACCACGCCGTCTTGTCAGTGAGCAAGAACTGGTGATCGCCAAGCAGGAAGTAGTCAGCTGGAGTCAGAAGTTAGAAGAGATCCAGGATATGGATCACCTTTCGGTTGAATATTCGGCTGCCTTTCGTCACCGTAGTTTCAATCTAATGGTGATCGGTTGGCATCAGGATCAGCAGCAAGGCAAGCAACTGACTATGCCTGTTGAACTGCATTGCCTGCGTATTGGCGAGATTGCCATGTGTACCAACCCATTTGAGTTTTACATTGACTTTGCCATGCGCATCATGGCTCGCAGCAATGCACTGCAAACCTTTGTGGTTCAGCTTGCTGGTAGCGGGACTTATCTCCCCACCGAACGTGCTAAGCAAGGCGGTAGCTACAGTGCTTTTATTGCCAGCACACCTGTTGGCCCTGACGGTGGTCAAGTGATCGTCGAACAAGAAGTCCAGGCCATCAATCAAATGTTCCCAGAGAGTTGTGGTTAGAGCATTTTGCGAAATTACTTTCCGCTTTGAATGGTCCATTGCCCGCGGGAATCCTTGGGCTTGCCGCGGCTTTTTAGGCAAAAGTCGCAGGCCCCCGGAAGTGATGCAGTCAATTCCTGCGGGCTCCCCGGAAGCTCCCGGGAATTTCCCCCGCAGCATTTTTAATCGATCAATTCAAGAGTGAAAGAGTACTAGACTGTATCGATTGAGCTGTCACGAAATCTAGCGACATACGGACATTCATATTTAGAGCTTAAATATCTTTGCAATAAATTCTGTGATGCGCTGTGTTGTAATTTGGTTATCGGGTTCACGATTAAACCAAGCATGGCCCTTGCCTGCATAGATTTCAACTTCAGAATAAACGCCATAATGTTTAAGTCGCTCACCCATAGCGATCGATTGGCGATGTGGGAAAAGATCTTGATCGCCATGTAACAATAACATGGGAGGCGTCTTCTCACAGACTCGTATAAAGGGTGATGCTACGCCATAAATGTCTGGAATTTCCCATGGATGACCGCCGAAAAAATCATGCATATTTTGGTCTTGGACATGATCTTTAAGTTGGTCACTTAGATCAAAATGGCCATTAAATAATACTGCAAGTTGGACATCACTACTAAATGATTGATGCGGGCCGGTTCCCTCATAGGCATCAACGCCATTGGTCGTCGCGGTTAAAGCAGACAAATGCGCTCCTGCTGAGCCGCCACAAATTCCGGTCTGGTTGGGATCTATTTGAAACTTTTCTGCGACCGAACGCGTCCAGCGGATTGCACATTTACAGTCTTCTAATGCTGAAGGGAATTTTGCGACATCACAGAGTCTGTATTCGACACAAACGCCAAACACGTTGTGTTTGTCTGCAAGGTAAGCAGCTTGTCTGTAGAACTGTTCTTTATTGCCACGCTTCCAACTTCCGCCATGGATAAAAACCATTGCAGGTCTAAGTTTTGTTGTCTTGGTTCGTGTGAAATAAGTGACATCAAGTTGAGCATCATTTAAATCGACTTGAGTGTGTTCGTGAAATTCGACACCCTCTGGAATCGCAATCTCGCTTGGCCAGACTTCCGTCTTCTTAACAAGGTTCTCAGCTTTTTGGTCGTTGTTGGTCATGTTTGCTTATATCCGTTTTCGAGCTATTTGATCTCTAGAAACGAATCAGTTTTCAGGCTTCTTGCTTTTGCTTGGCAGGCGGTGAGACCCCGATGTGGCCTTGATTGCGTTTTTTAGCGAGGTCGATTTGGAGTTGCCGTTGTTCAAAGCGAGCTTTTTGCTCAGGCGTTTGTTTGTCGTAACACTTAGAACAAGAGACGCCCGGGACGTAATGCTCGGACTGTTTGTCTGCTTCACTAATGGGTAACCGGCAGCCGTGGCACAGATCGTATTTACCTTTTTCCAATTGATGATTCACGGAGACACGGTTGTCGAAAACGTAGCATTCACCATGCCAAAGGCTTTGGTCTTCGGGGACTTCTTCGAGGTATTTGAGGATGCCTCCTTGAAGGTGATAGACCTCTTCATAGCCCAGTGATTTGGCGTAGGCGGTGGACTTTTCACAACGGATGCCGCCGGTGCAGAACATGGCGACTTTTTTGTGCTTGGCAGGATCGAGATTCTTATTTAAAAACGCGGGGAACTGGCGGAAGGAATCAGTGTTGGGATTGATTGCGCCTTCAAATGTACCAATCTCCACTTCGTAGTCATTGCGGGTATCGACGAGTGTGACATCGGGGTCACTAATTAGATCATTCCAATCTTGGGGCTTAACGTAAGTGCCTACGATATGGTTGGGGTCGATGGCATCAATGCCCATGGTGACGATTTCTTTTTTGAGCTTCACCTTCATGCGATAGAAGGGCATGGTTTCATGGATCGCTTCCTTGTGAACGAGATTAGCTAGGCGTTGATCGGATCGCAGATGGGCGAGGACTGCATCGATGCCTTGGCGTGAGCCAGCGATGGTGCCGTTGATGCCTTCGGTAGCGAGTAGGAGGCTTCCTTTAACACCATGGGACTTACAGAAGTCCGACAGGGGAATGCGCATTGCCTGATAGTCAGTCAAGGTCGCGAAGTGATATAGGGCAGCAACAACAATTGGATCGTTCATAGTTTTGATCTCACATTTATACCCGTCGGGTATGATTTTGACCACGCCAAAAAACATTTTGGAGGCCTAAAGCAAGAGTTCCGGGGGCCGCATACACAAGTAACAGGACAAGGTCTATTGACGAGGGGTATTGGTTTGAATGGGTTCATTCTAAAGAGTGGTTGAGTTTTATACAATCACTGAGTTTTGATTGTGGTATGAATCTTGAATTTATACGCATCGCGTATTTTTTTGTGCGCGTTGGACGGTTCATAAACCTTTGTAGCATTTACATTCGCTAGGTAAGTTACGTACGAGTTTTAATCGTGATTGGTATTAAACCTTTATAAAAGGTTAAGCCAGAACTTTTTGGAGACAAAAAAACCACCCTTGTTTCTAAAGGTGGTTTTTGAGATTTAATTGCGATAGCTGCTTATTCGCCAGCTGCTTCTGCTTCGGCATCTTCTACTCTTTCAGCAGCGAGTTCAGCTGCTAAACGAGCTTTTTCTTCAGCTGCTTCAGCTTCAAGCACTTCCTTGGGCTTGTCGGAGACAACCCATAGCTTGATGTTGGTTTTGAGTTCTTTGCTGATCACCACTGGGATTTCGTAGGAGTCCAGACGCTTGATCTGTTCACCAAGACGGACGTGGCGGTCTTCGATGTCGAATCCACCTTCGCGTAGTGCCACAGCGATTTCGTGCTGTGAGACACCACCAAAGAGCAGGCCTTGTTCGTTGGCTGCACGTTCCATGGTGATTTCAAAGTCAGCAAGCTTCTCGATGATGGTTGCTTGTGTGGCGAAGAGTTCTTTGAGTTGTGCTTCGACCACTGCACGTTCTGCTGCTAGGCGTTCGATAGCACCTTTGGTGGGTGTTGTCGCATAGCCGTGGGGCAAGAGGTAGTTGCGAGCATAGCCAGCTTTGACCTTAACGACATCACCGATGATGCCTAGGTTACTGACGTTTTGTGTGAGTAATAGTTGGATCTGTTTCATGTTGTCCTTCCCTATATGGGATTTTAGTTAGGTGTCTGACCCGCTTGGGCAACTGTGCTTAAGCGGCGCTACACCAGCATGTGAGTTGGTTTTGTGATCGAGGCTGTTGTCTTGCAGATTCGCGTTGGGAGTCTGCGGTTTATTGTTGTCCCAAAATTAAA
>JAESSU010000013.1 GCA_016763955.1 Phycisphaeraceae bacterium
AAAACGGATCGCCATACCTGATGCGGTGCCTAGCAAGATGTGATCATTACCTGAGGTCCAAGTCACGTCGATGAGTTCATCATCATCACGCAGGCCGATGGCAATTAATCCTGAACGGTTGACGTTACGGTACTCACTAAGTGCGGTGCGTTTGATACGCCCAAACTTGGTGGCAAAGACAAGGAAAGCTTCTTCTTTTTCAAAGTCTTCAATGGGCATAAAGCGGCAAATGCGTTCGCCATCTTGCAAAGCAAGTAGGTTGATAATCGCACGGCCACGTGTGGTTCGGCTTGACTCGGGAATTTCGTAAACCTTGATCTTAAAGGTGCGGCCCGTATTGGTAAAGCACAACGGATCATCATGTGTCGAAGAAACGAACATTTGTTCGGTAAAGTCATTTTCACGGATGTCCGCACCAATGACACCGCGGCCGCCACGGCCTTGAGTCCGGTATTCTTCTACTGGCAAACGTTTGACGAAACCTTCATGGGTGATGGTGACCGCGACGGTTTCAACGGGAGTCAGGGCACCAAGATCAAAGGTCCCGATTTCTTCTTCGCTGAACATCGTGCGTCGTGGGCGAGCATACTTGGTCTTGAGTTCTTCAGTGTCATCGAGAATCATTTGGTTGACACGAGAGTCGTTTGCCAGAATGTCTTCATAGTCAATGATGTGAGCCAGCAAGTCGGAATAGTTAGAAACGAGCTTGTCAATTTCTAAACCGACAAGTTGAAGCAATTGCAAGCGACCAATGGCTTCAGCTTGAAGACGCGAAAGGTGCATATCATTTTCAGCAGTAACTGCTTTAAAGCGTTCTGGAATTTGCGGAGCATAGGGGTGGTCTGCTGGGATACGGAACCCACGCTGCATTAATTTTTCGATTGCTTCATCACGAGTTTGTGATGAGCGGATGAGTTTAATCACTTCATCAATGTCGCAGACTGCGTAGATTAGGCCCTCAATACGGTGAGCTTCTTGTTGAGCTTTACGCAGTTTAAACATTGTCCGGCGACGAATCACTTCAAAGCGATGCTTGATAAAATAATCAATCATATCTCTGAGGGTCAACGTCCGGGGCTGACCTTCAACCAAAGAGATGTTGATAATGCTAAACGTCGATTGCAAGGGTGTGAGTTGATAGAGCTGGTTTTCAACCACAATGGGGTCTGCCCCCTTTTTCAAGTCGATCACCACACGCATGCCCACACGGTTGGATGATTCATCCACGATGTTGGAAATGTCGGTGAGTTTGTCGTTCTTTCGGCAGTCAACAATTTTGGCAATGATGCTGTCGTTCTTGGCAACCTGATAGGGGATCTCGGTGATAACCAAGCGATTGCGTCCCGTTTTGGTCTGTTCATGGGAGACCTTACCACGCACATAGATACGGCCGCGTCCTGAGCCATATGCCTGAGCCACGCCACTGCGGCCGCAGATGATGCCCCCGGTGGGGAAGTCCGGGCCGGGGACGATTTGCAGAAGTTCGCGTAAATCAAGATCAGGGTTGTGAACCACTGCGGTGATTGCATCACAAATTTCACCAAGGTTATGCGGCGGGATTGAGCAGGCCATCCCCACAGCAATACCTGTTGAACCATTGACCATAAGGTTGGGGAACTTGCCGGGTAAGACTTTGGGTTCTTCGATGGTTTCGTCGAAGTTGGGCTGCCAGTCGACCGTATCCATTTTGAGGTCTTCGAGCAGTTCCATTGCATGTTGATGCAGTCGTGCTTCGGTGTAACGCATTGCTGCGGGTGGATCAGGATCGATTGAGCCAAAGTTTCCCTGTTTGTCTACCAAAAGGGCTTGGGTTTTCCACTCTTGGCCCATATTGACCAAGGTTGGATAGATGGCTTGGTCACCGTGGGGATGATACTTTTTCATCGTCTCACCAACGATACCTGCACATTTGGTGTGCTTGCGACCGGGGGAGAGCGTCAGGTCGTTCATTGCCACAAGGATACGACGTTGTGAGGGCTTTAACCCATCACGTACATCCGGCAAAGCGCGATCGACAATGGTGCTCATTGCATAGGTCAGATAGCTTTCTCCAAGCTCCTTCTCAATGGGCTGGTCGATGATGCGACCTGTCATAATGGGTGCGGGAATGCCGAAATCTTCCGTCATTTCTTCAGGCGTGTTTTCGGGGGTATCTTCTGGCGTTGGGGGCGTGGTTTCGCTCATCTAATTTATGCGCCTTTGTGCATTTTGGCATGGTCTAGCAAAGCGAATATTTTAACGTATTTCAAGGCATTTAGCCAATGCCCGACAGCGTGGGCATGGCAGGTTTATAAAGGGGAATTTTGTGGTTAAAAAATCGTGATAACCGGGTGCTGTGATCGGTTCAAAAAACGTCTTATTGCGTGCGACTTAAAGCTTCAAAAGCTCATAGAAAAAAGGCAGCGTACAGACTTTACTGCACGCTGCCTTTGAGGTTGTGATGTGATTATTTATTAAACGTTAGTGAGTTGGCGCATCGATCATAACCGTTGGGCTATTACCTTCGGGTTCACGGATGGCTTCGACCATGTCTTGCACCTGCTGGGTCGGCGGTGGGAACAAGGGGGTGAGTCCCAAGGTGACAATAAAGTTTAAGAACATCCCGACGGTGCCAATGCCTTGTGCGTTAATGCCAAAGAACCAGGGGTGACGAATTGCAGAATCGGGTGCACCAAAAATGGCGGCTGCGATTTCAGGATTAAGCATAATTGCATCAGCACGTTGGGTCAGGATATAAAATCCTGTGAACACGAGTCCAACGATCATGCCAGTGACTGCGGGGACGGTTCCGACACGTTTTGAGAAAATCCCTAAAACAATTGCAGGGAAGAATGACGCACAGGCTAAACCGAATGCAAAGGCCACCACTTCGCCGACAAATCCCGGAGGATGGATGCCAAAGTATCCGGCAACTAAGATGGCAAAACCAATGACGATTCGGCCCACAAGTAACCGGCTTTTTTCCGAAGCTGCCGGATTCACAACACGGTAGTACAAGTCATGAGCGATACTGGAGCTAATGACCAGTAACAAACCTGAGGCAGTGGACAGAGCCGCTGCAAGACCGCCTGCTGCAACAAAGGCGATGATCCAGTTGGCAAGCCCTGCCATCTCCGGTGAGGCCAATACAATCATGTCCTTATCAGGATGATGCTTGGCTCCCACAGCGATAAGTTCGTTAAGTGGCTCAATGGGATGGGCCGTAAGCCAGCCCCCCGGATCAGCCATCATATTTTGACGTACATTCATGGGAACGCCATCAATTTTGAATACTTCGTTGGGCCATATTTGAGTCGGGCCCCCATCACGTCGGTCTTCTAATGCGATGGTCATTGGGACGCTGGTGGTGTTATTGGTGAACTGGACTGTGCCATCACCGTTTAGATCAAACCAGCTCACTAAGCCGGATTTTTCCCAAGATTTGTACCACTGGGGCAATGTTTCTTGTGTCTTACCATTTAGACCTGCAACGTTATCGAGCATGTAATAACGGGCAAAACCAGCTAGGGCAGGAGCAGTCAGATAAAGGAAGCTGATAAACAGCAAAGCCCAAAAGCCCGACCAACGAGCAGCCTTGACAGATTTGACGGTATAGAAACGAATGATGACATGGGGCAAACCCGCTGTGCCACACATCAGTGCCAAGGCGACACAAAACACGTTGAGCTTGTTCCAATTTTCAATGGCAAAGGCGTCCGTGTACGACGTAAATCCAAAGTCTTGATTGATCTGATTAAGCTTATCTAACAGGTACGGCTGGGCGGAATCGACACTGGCTAAAACCTGTGACCCCAGACCAATTTGCGGGACAGGTTGCCCCGTAAGGTTCATCGAGATAGCTATGGTTGGCACTAGAAACGCAGTGATCAAAACCCAATACTGAGCCACCTGAGTCCATGTAATGCCCTTCATCCCGCCGAGCGTCGCATAGACAAAAACGATGGCCATACCAATAAATACACCTGTCGTTAGAGGCACATCAAGGAATCGAGAGAAGACAACGCCCACGCCTTTCATCTGTCCCACGACATAGGTAAAGCTCACAAAGATCGCGCAGATCACCGCCACGAAACGTGCGGGGTTTGCTTTGACACGGCTCCACAGATCGTTTTGATCACCTTGATTTCTCACCGAGTAACGGTCACCAATAAAGTCCGGCACGGTGAAGTGACCAAACTTTCGCAAGTACGGTGCTAAGAGCAAAGCCAGTAGCACATAGCCTCCCGTCCAGCCCATTAGATACACACCGCCTGAGTATCCCATAGTCGAAATCAAACCCGCCATGGAGATAAAGGAAGCCGCGCTCATCCAGTCGGCAGCAGTGGCCATGCCGTTGGCAATAGCGGGAACACCCTGCCCAGCAACATAAAAACCCTTGGTGTCACGAACGCGACTCATCCAAGCGATATAAAGGTAAAGTCCAAATGACAGGCCCACAAATAGGTAGGTCCAATGCAGTACACTCATGCGTGATTCTCTTTGTGTCAGAAATTAATTGGGATATTTAGGTTCTCGCGCAGCGATCACTGCTGATTGTTACGAAGCTTCTGCAATTCGTCATGATGCTTGGAATCCAGACGATTCATCACGATGCAGTACACAAGAATTAGAATGACAAAAATGATAATGGAACCCTGCTGAGCAAACCAGAAGCCAAGTTTGTAGCCTGCGAACTGGTACTCGTTGAGCTTGTCAACAAAGAGAATCCCTGCCCCCAAACCTGCGGCTGCCCAGATAAATAGCAAAACACTCATGATCCATACATTGGCTTTCCAATATTTTTTTAGAGATGCGTGTATCCGTGCCTTGTTTTGGGGTGAGATGTTCGAACCCTCTGATGCATCGTTGGCCGTCGAACCGACGGGGGGCTGTTGCCCTTGTGACATATTGATTCTCCATAAAAATTTTCGATCGTGGAAACATAGATCATAAAGAGAGATATGCAAGAGAGCAAGGATTTCAAACGTTTGTTTTACAATGCTTTACAAAATACAAAACTGTCTTGTTTTATAAATACAGTTTTATCTCAATGGAGAACGGTTTTTTTATATCGTGGCATACAGGAAAAAAACTTAAATATTGCAGAGCTGAATCCTACATTTTTTTTAGGGGGCGACTTTACCCCGTTGCCAATGCTTTGTACATTACACCACTTCCAATTACATCGACGGAGATTTTAAACAATGGCTATCGAAACCCTTTATGACAAAGACGGCTCACTGGCACCCCTACAGGGCAAAACTGTTGCAGTTCTGGGATATGGCTCACAAGGTCATGC
>JAESSU010000186.1 GCA_016763955.1 Phycisphaeraceae bacterium
CAGTAAAAACATTATTGATACGTCCGTGCCGACGTCGTTGTTGGCTGATCACCCTGATGTGGTGTTTAGTTATTACCGAGGCGGGATCGGTCAAGTCGAAGTCCAGATGCACTGATGTAGGCCTAGCTTGCGTAGGTGATGGATTAATATGCGGACTTGCAGCAAGTAGGTGTGTGGCTGTTTATTTCACAAAGAATGGGTGATAAGGGCGTACATAGCCCTGGCGATGCGCTACTTAGGCTGCTTACCTATTATTGGGCCAACTTACCTATTACTGACTTTATCCACAATGCAGCTTGTTTAATAATATTCATTTCGGTATAAATACGATAGGTGTAAATGCACGAATTATTTTGTGAATAAATGAATAAATGAATAAATGAATAAATGAATGAATGAATGTAGTCATCGAAGCAATAAAACCTTTATAATAACTTTTCTGATAATTACAATGGTCATGGAGTCACGTTTTGCCAAGCAAGTATCTACTGTGTCCTCGAAGCAATAAGTTGTGGTGGGTAGCCGTCTTCGTGGGTTGTTTACTTTTTCTTCATCAAATATCACTTGCCGGTGAGATTGAATCACGAGATGGCGTGACGATTATTCACGTCACGGTCACGAATCTACCCGACCCATCGTTTACGGATACGGCAACACGCGCCGATGTGGCCGCGGTGAAGCAGTTTAAAAAGCGATTCGCTGAAATTTTTGCAAAGAAGTACGCAGCGAAATACAAAGCAAATCCAGAAATTTATGGCAACCATAACTGGGACAATGTGCAGGTGGAACTGCATCGCTTCTCCGGTTTGAGAGTTGAAAATGTCGAGACGGACTTGCTGGCTATTGCAGGCGACATGGCACCGGATATTTTGTATGTGAACTTCCGCAAGAGTGACAACTACATCCGCAACGGCTTTTTGTACCCGTTGGATCAATGGGTCGATGATCTGCCACAAGAAGAGTTGCAGCAACGGGTGCATGAAAAGATATGGCCCGTGATCAAACGTAAAGGACTCACGGATCAGACGCACATATGGGCCATGCCTTACGGCGGTGCATTAGGCAAGGTACTGCTGTTTCGTAAGGATTTGTTTGATGAAAATAACATTCCTTACCCCGATGAGAATTGGACATGGGAACAACTCTTAGACGCAGCTAAAATCCTTACCAAACCCGCAAAAGATCAGTATGGCCTGCTGCTAGGACGCGGCATGCATGAGTCATGGCGATGGATTACTTTCCTCTGGTCTGCTGGCGGGGAAGTTATGACCTATGACGAAAAAACGGATAAGTGGTCGTGTGAGTTTAATCGCAAAGGTGCGGCCAAGGCGTTGGACTTTTATTCGAAACTCAGTGCTGAAAAGTGGATTGATGACAACGGCATGATCCGCCGCGGTTACAGCTCCAAAGATGCATCGAATGCAGGGACCAAATGGGTTGAAGGTAAGGTCGGCATGGACTTTTCCTACATTGATGAAAAGCTATTTTCGAAGATCAATCCCGATGTCACCGGCATGGTGCCTGTCCCCCTTGGGCCGCCGGATGAAAATGGCCATCGCATGCGTGGCGGAGAACTCAACAGCCGAATGATGGGGCTATTTGCGAAGATTAAAGATCCCGCAGTGCGTGATGCAGCTTTTGAATATATCTGGTACTACGATTCAAACGAAGCGATGGAAATCAAATCGCGAATCATGGTTGAGGGGGGCTTGGGGCGTTTTGTGAACCCCAAATATCTGAAACGGTACGGGTATCACGACATCATTCGTTTAACACCTCCGGGTTGGGCAAAGACGTTTGATATTGCCGTGGCGACGGGCAAGCCTGAGCCTTATGGCAAAAACAGTAACTATGCCTATCAAATGATGACGGTTCCTATTCAGCAAGCCGAGCAGATGCTCATCAGTGGCCAGCTTAGTGAAGACGATGATGTCCGCCTTGGACAACTCCAAGCGCTTTTAGATACCGCTGTGGAAAAAGCGAACGAAAAAATGCTGGGCATACTGACCCCCCAGCAAAAAAAGACACGCCGCTTGACCGCTGCGTGTGTGTTGGTTCTGATTGTGATCGCATTTGGATTTGTCTTCCGCAAAGTGATCCAGGCTTTCACGCCGCCAACTGCCTCAGGTGAGGGCAAACGGGTTAACTGGGGCTTTAAAAAATACTGGAATGCTTATCTGCTCTTGTTGCCTGCCGTTTTGACCATTTTGATATGGCATTATGTCCCATTGTTGCGCGGTTCGGTGATGGCCTTCATGGACTACAAAATCATGGGCAATTCGGAGTTTACCGGACTGGATAACTTTGGTAATGTGCTTTTTGATGTCGAGTGGTGGCAGTCGGTGTACAACTCACTGCGATACTGCTTTTTAGTGATCTCACTGACGTTTTTGCCGCCCATTATTCTGGCGGTTCTGTTGCAGGAAGTTCCTAGAGGCAAGCTTGTTTTTCGGACGATTTTTTACTTGCCTGCGGTGATCACCGGCTTGGTGACATTGCTGCTGTGGAAGATGTTTTATGCCCCTTCGGAATTCGGAGCACTTAATCGTATCTTGATGTACATCCCGGCCATTGCGTATGTCATTTTGGGGGGGGCGATCTTAGGTGCGTGCCTGCTCTTTTCCAAACGGCTCCTATACCATGGAGCGAAAAAGCCCGGTATTGGGTTCATCATTGGCGGGGTAATATTTTGTTTTGCGATTATCTCCCTTGCATCGCCAATCCTTTTTCCAACAGGCGAACATGTCGGACAGTGGGCGATCCATTTTGGACCACGACTGTTTAAGACATTGCCTGAACCTTATCAATGGTTAAGCAATAGTAGCACAGCCATGATTGCCTGTGTGATTCCGATGGTCTGGGCAGGGATGGGGCCCGGGTGCTTGATTTATCTTGCTGCACTTAAAGGTATTCCGGATGACTTTTATGAAGCAGCCGATATTGACGGGGCCGGTTTTGCGGACAAAATTCTGTTTGTCGTTTTCCCAATTCTAAAGCCGCTGGTCATCATCAACTTTATTGGGGTGTTCATTGGTGCATGGATGTCGTCTGCTAATATTTTGGCGATGACAGCCGGTGGTGCCAACACAGAAGTTGCCGGCCTGCGGATTTTTTACGAAGCATTTACATACTTGAAGATGGGGCCTGCTACAGCCATGGCATGGTTGCTCGGATTCATGTTGATCGGCTTTACGGTATATCAACTGCGAATCCTAAGTCGCTTGGAATTCAAAACCGTCGACAAAAAATAGCCCCACTCTGGGGAGTTTCCTTTGGAAATTCCTACTGGTGTTTAATACAAGCCCGGTGATGAGCCAAAGGCGAATCACGGGATCGAACTAAAAGTATACAAACCCCTGCCACACAGGGAAAAATGATAAACGGAAGTAAGCTTTATGCCCTTGATCTCAACTATTGGTCGCAAGAGTCTAAGTGTCCGATTACTCATCGGTAGTATCTACCTGGTACTAACGATCGGCTCGGTCACAATGCTATATCCTTTTTTGCTGATGATTGCAGGTAGCACTAAAAGTAATGTGGATATCAATGAGATGCGGATCATCCCGGGTTTTCTATCCGATGATGACGTGCTCTACCGAAAGTATGTTGAAGGCTTATTCAATGAATATACGAATAACTTCAAAAGTACCTACAATACTGAAGATTCCAAATTTGAGGTGGCCAAGGTTCCGACTCAGGTCAATGACAAACTCGTCGATTCATGGGACAGTTTTCTTCAACGTAACCCATTGCCCCAACACGCTAGCATGGTGGGGATGATGCAGGCTTCCGTCTCTCGTTCGGTTCAACCGATTCTGCTGCGTAAATTCATGAGGCAGTTGTCTGAAGAATATGATGATAAAATTGAGAATATTAATCATGCATTGGAAGTTGAATTCACGAACTGGAGCACGTTTGTCGTGCGTGATTTACCCAAGACCGGACGTAGAAATGTCATCACTCCTTCGCTGTTTAATAAGAGGCTCGCGGAATTCTATGCACAGCAGGCCGATGTCTACCGCTACTACCCTAGTATTACCGGCATGTACCTCTCGCAGTTTCTCAAAACACAGTATACCCGTGATATTGACGTGTATAACAAGACGCATGATACGCATTACGCAAGCTACGATGACGTGTACCTGCCGCGAACCTATCCAGTTGATGGCACGCCCATGGAAAAAGAAGACTGGGAAAATTTTGTTCGCCAAAGTCTCAACTTACTCTGGCTTACGGCAGACGAATCAGCTCGCCCAATCTTTACGGAGTTCCTCAAGGCCCGTTATCCGTCTATCGATCAACTCAACGAGGCATACGATACAAACCATGTGAATTATCAAGCAGTCCCAATGGGGGGGATGCAGCTAAGTACACCCAAGCAAATGGTCGACTGGCAAAATATGATCGAAGGCTGGATCAACCCCGACTCAGGCAAACGTCTGATCATCCCACTGGAAATGATTCGTGTCGACAGTGTGGACTTTCGTTATGCTGACGACTTGATCGATCAATATGGCACCATTGAAAATGTCAATGCGACGCTAGGGACACATTATCGCAATGTCGCGGATATTCAAACGCCTCAACGGCAATGGCATTACCGACTTTTTGAGCAGATTAAGGGTGACCTGCGTTGGGAATTTTGCATCCGTAATTATGTGACGGTGTTTAACTATATCGTTCTGCATGGTCGGGGTGTGTTTAACACGGTGGTTTATTGTGTCCTTGCAGTTATTGCAGCTTTGATTGTGAATCCGATGGCTGCTTATGCAATGAGTCGGTACAAGATGCCTTCAACGTATAAGGTGCTTTTATTCTTGATGCTCACGATGGCATTCCCGCCGATGGTGACGCAAATTCCCAACTTCCTGATGCTTCGTGAACTTGGACTGCTCAATACGTTTGCAGCGTTGATCCTGCCGTCGCTTGCCAATGGTTATAGTATCTTCTTGCTCAAAGGGTTCTTCGACTCACTCCCCAGAGAGTTGTATGAAAGTGCAGGGCTTGATGGTGCTAATGAATGGGTCATGTTCTGGCAGATCACGATGAATTTATCGAAGCCAATTCTTGCGGTGATCGCGTTGGCTGCATTTAACTTTGCGTATGCGAACTTCATGTTTGCGTTACTGACGTGTCAGGATGAGAAGATGTGGACCCTGATGGTATGGCTGTATCAACTACAATCCAATAGTACACAAGGCGTGGTCTTCGCTTCTCTGATGATCGCTGCATTTCCAACGTTCATCGTCTTCGCCTTTGCACAAAACATTATCATGCGTGGTATTGTCGTGCCTGTGGAAAAATAAGTTTCAGGATGAATTTTAGAGCCCATGCATCCGGTGTGCCCAGTGGATTAATGGCTTATGTATCGTTTTTTAAGTAGTAACCTATGACATCCAGTAATGTTTATTGTATTGAGCCGTTGGCTCAAGGTTCATCTTCTGCTCTTTCTCAAATCGCATGGGACAATATCTCTGCTTTGGATGTGGCATCGGTTCATCCTAGGAGTTCGTCACATACGCCTAAAACCAGTGTGCGTGTAGCTTATGATTCAGATGCGTTGTATTTAAAATTTCAAGTTGAGGATCAGTATGTCTGTTGCCGACATTTAGAGCATCAGAGTCAGGTTTGCGAAGATAGTTGTGTGGAAGCTTTTCTTAAGCCGGTAGCGAATAAAGGTTATTTTAATTTTGAAATCAACGTGTCCGGCGTGATGCTTGTTTATTATGTTGCAGATAACACCCCGACACCGGATGGGTTTAAAGATCACACAATATTAAGTGAAGCCCAATTGCAGCAGATACAGATTCTGTCGGATCACCAGAGGGCGATTGATCCAGAAATATCCGAACCGTTATCTTGGAGCATCATCTGTCGAATACCGCGGACAGTCTTTGAAGATTATCTAGGGCCTTTGACACTGGGGCCTGATAGTCCTTGGCAAGGTAATTTCTATAAATGTGCAGATCAGAGTTCACATCCACATTGGATGAGTTGGAACCCTGTGGGTGAGGTGCTGAATTTTCACAAACCAGAGTGTTTCGGCCAGTTGCAGTTTAGTTAGCAGTTAATCAGAACTGATTTGTATTGGGGCGCTCTAGCACTTTTTTACCGTCACCCAATGCTTTAAATTCCTTCGACCAAGTTGCATTCACGAACTGTGATTTTCTTGCCCTTGCGACTGATCAGTAAGGTCTTGAGGGTGTAAGGTTCCAATGAAACATTGATGGATTGGCTGCCTGCAAGGTGAAGTTTGCCTGCTGTGGTTTTGCCATCGAGTTCTTGTAATCGCACGACCAAAGAGTCTTCGTTATGCGCTTTTTTCAATGCGACAATTTGTAGGTTTGCAGGCTCTATTCGGATCGGACTCTGGGTCTCTTTGAGGAGTTTTGAACGGTCTTGTAGCCCATTTGGGTAATAGACATAGGCATAGGGCTGGGCATTGGATGTGGCTGCCTGTTGCGTGAGCTTCCGTTCGTTTAATTTATTTCCCCATACTAATTCGC
>JAESSU010000187.1 GCA_016763955.1 Phycisphaeraceae bacterium
AGTAAACCACGCCTGTGCATTTGCCATCTTCAACGAGAATATCATCAACCGTGCCTGCAATGAGCTGGATGTTATCGCGGGTTTTAAGCAGTCTCTGAACTTCACGGGCATAGCGATATTTGTCAGACTGACATCGCGGGCCACGCACCGCTGGCCCCTTTGAAGCGTTGAGAATGCGGAATTGAATACCCGTCGCATCCGCAGCAAGCCCCATCAGGCCACCTAACGCATCGATCTCACGAACGATCTGTCCTTTAGCCAGTCCGCCAATAGCAGGGTTGCAGCTCATAGCCCCGATTTTGTCGAGTTCCATGGTGATCATCGTGACCTGCGCACCGAGATTCGCACACGCCCAGGCTGCTTCAGAACCTGCGTGTCCACCACCAATCACCACAATATCAACAGCCTGGGCGGGCATAGTCGGGTGATTATACAGTATTTGACCGAAATATTAATCACAAAGGCACGACGGACATAAAGGACACGAAGCAATGAAAATAAAAAAGAATGTTTCGATCATTTTGACCACATGATCTGCAATACAAGTCACAACTCATTATTTATAAATAGTTTTTTGTCTTGATCTTTGTGTCCTTCGTGCTTTTGTGATTAAATAATGGGTTACAAAATTCCAAAAATCGCAGATAAACAAGAGTCCAAACTGCCTTTGTATCTCTGTTATCATATGCAGATGAATGAAATGGATTTCGATAACAATCCTCTGCCATCGGTGGAGGAAATGGACCCGTTACTTGAAGGTCTCACCGAGCCTCAGCTTCAGGCGGTGACACATGTCAACGGCCCGCTACTAGTGCTCGCAGGCGCCGGGTCTGGTAAAACGCGAACCATCACAAGGCGCATTGCCTATTTGATCAAACGCTGTGACATTGCGCCTTGGAATGTGCTTGCCATTACGTTTACCAACAAAGCTGCTGGCGAGATGCGTGAGCGTGTCCGTCAGTTGCTCACCGAGCGTCAATCCAACGCGGTGACCATTGGCACGTTTCATAGTCTCTGCTCACGGATTTTGCGCAAGTATGCCACGGTGTTAAATTTGCCAACGTCCTTTACGATTTATGACGCATCCGATCAAACCCGTGCGATGAAACAAGCACTTATTGACCTGCAAATGGATACCAGCCATTTTCCCCCAGGCAAACTATTGCACACCATCTCCAGTGATAAAAATGAACTGATCGGCCCAGATGCCTATGCCCAAAATGCTTCGGACTTCTTTTCTAAGAAGGTAGCCAAAGTCTACGTCAAATACCAGCAGATTCTCACGAAGAATAAAGCGATGGACTTTGATGACCTGATCCTTAACACGGTCAAGCTCATGCAACATTTCCCCGCGGTTCTTGAGGAATTGCAAGACCGCTTCCGATACATTCTCATTGACGAATATCAAGACACCAACCATGCTCAGTTTGTCCTAGCGAATGCCCTAGCTCGCGGGCATAACAACTTCAATGTCACCGGCGACCCCGACCAATCCATCTACGGCTGGCGAGGTGCGAACATCACCAATATTTTGGAATTTGAACAGCACTTTCCAGACACCAAAACAGTCAAGCTCGAACAGAACTATCGCTCAACACAATTGATCCTAGCCGCAGCAGATCAGTTGATTCAAAACAACACACAACGCAAACATAAAGCACTGTGGACCGAGAATGAAAAAGGGCTGCCCATTCGCTGCTTTGCTTGTAATGATGAACGCCATGAAGCGACAGTCGTGGTCGAGCAATTCAAAGAACTCAAAAACGAGTTAGGACTTGGCTGGAATGATTTTGCTATCTTTTACCGTGCAAACGCACTGTCACGTGTATTAGAAGATGCGTTTCGTAAACAAACGATCCCCTACCAAATTGCCCGAGGTACGGCATTCTTTGACCGCAAAGAAGTCAAAGATGCCATGGCATATCTCCGCGCAATTGTGAACCCCGATGACGAAGTAAACCTACTGCGAATCATCAACATGCCCCCGCGTGGGATTAGCAGCCCCACTGTCAAAGCACTCCAAGCACATGCCATTGCAGATCACATGTCCGTTAATGATCTAATGAAGCAAGCGGAAATAGTGCCTTCACTAAACAACCGCGCAATCGCCTCCGTCAAAAAATTTGCAGCACAACTTGATCAATGGCGACTGAGGCTTGAACAAGGCGACTGCGAAGCGCCGTTATATCAATACGTCGAAACCATTCTCAGTGAGTCAGGCATCGAAGAACGCTACCGCAATGACAGCTCAGACCCCGATGGTGATCGCCTTGAAAACCTTGGCGAAATGGTCACCTCCGCTCAAGAATTTGAGAAAGACCAAATCACAGACTTTGATGCACAAACCACCGAAGTCTCCGAACTAACACTCGAAATGAAAATGCTCGGCTATCTCGAACACGTTGCACTCGTAAGTGACACCGACAGCATCGAAGCCGGTGAAGGCATGGTCACCCTGATGACACTACATGCAGCTAAAGGACTCGAATTCCCCGTGGTGGCAATCATCGGCATGGAAGATGGCATGCTCCCGCATGAACGATCACTCCAAGAAAAAACCATTGAAGAAGAGCGCAGACTCTGCTTTGTCGGGATCACTCGTGCGATGCGCGTGCTCCTATTAACCAACGCACGATTCCGAAGTGTCTTTGGCAAGTCCTCAGCCACGATCCCAAGCCGATTCCTAACGGAGCTGCCCAGAGAATTACTCCAAACCCATAACGTCTCTGACCAAGGCGCCCAATCAGGCGGCTATCGCGGAGGCAATCGTGGTCACGGGGGCCCTAAAAGTGAAAGTGACGATCCGTTCCTTAAGCAATACCCGCCGGGCACGATGGTTCGTCATCCACAATTTGGCATTGGCAAAATCATACAAATCCGATCCGGGGGCGCACACACACGCGCAACCGTGGGGTTTGAACGATCAGGTGTCAAAACCCTAATTCTGCAATATGCACGGTTAGAAATCGTGGATTTTTAATGCAAACCATTTAAAATGTTTTACAGTAGTATCAAAATAGGCTGGTGAACGATGACACGCACACGTATCAAAATTTGTGGTTTTACGGATGCCAACCTTGCGCTAGCTGCGGTGAATGCAGGGGCTGATGCAATTGGTCTAAACTTTGTCAGCAAGTCACCTCGCGTGGTAACCATTGACCAAGCAAAAATCATCCTAAGCACCCTGCCCGCATTTGTGCAGCCAGTCGCTGTGTTTTGTGATGCTCCAACAGAGCAGATCATCACCCTCACCCAAGAGCTGGGGATTAACACCGTGCAACTCCATGGCAAGGAACCGCTGAGTTTTGCCAACTATCTGTCGCCATTAAAAATCATTAAAGCCTTGCCGTTTGATGATCAATTTCAGCATGAAGTCGAAAGTTGGGGCGAGCATTGCCAGAACCTTGCGGGCATTATTATTGATGCGCCACCTAAAGACGGACTCACCGGCGGGACAGGTGTTGCCCTCGACTGGGAAAAACTTTCGCAGATCAAACAACCGCATTGGCCGCCGCTAATTCTCGCAGGCGGATTGACCCCCGGAAATGTCCGACAAGCAATCACGACGGTCAAACCTTACGGCGTGGATGTTGCTAGCGGCGTAGAAATTGAACGTGGCTTTAAGGATCAAACACTCATTGAACAATTCTGTGACGCGGTGTGTTTAGTTAAATGAGCCAATAAAATTTCAAAGCTTCCGGGAGAATAACCATGAACGCAATTAAGCAGGCACGTGAAGCAGGTGTGATTCTTGATGACCAGAATGCCATTGCTGAAGACTTGCCTTGCGTGGGTTGCGGGTATCTGTTGCGGAGTCTGCAGCCGGATCGGGATTGCCCTGAATGCGGCCGTCCTGTGGGGGACACCACGCGATTACAACGCTTAAAACGTTACCCCTTAGCATGGCTTAAACAAATGCAGCTAGGGCTGCAACTAACTCAAATAACCAGCGTCATTTTTACATTGGCAATGGTGATCTTTACGGTGAGCTTACAACAGAACATGCGTATGGCTGCTTCAGCCACACTCACCATGGTGGATGTGCTATTGGTTGCCATTCTATTTCCCGGAGCAGTCGGTTTCTGGTTACTGACGCAACCTTATCAACACAACGCATGTGTCATTAACTGGAGACGGCTGGCACGATTTATAACACTCACTAGCGTGATTGGCTTTGTGCTATGCCTAATCATTCCAGCGATTACAGAAACCCTAGGATTGTTTGAGACGATGGGGATTTTGACCGCATGGTTTGCCATCGGCGCATGGGCGATTTTGCAACACGCTTCGGCTATTGCGCAGATGATCCCCCACCGCCAGATGACGAGTTGGAGTCGTAGATTAAGCGTGTTTACGCTGATTTACTTAATTGGATGTGCGGTGTATGGCGGCTGTCTATCAATGGGACTTAACTCGATGGTCGGCCCATTTACACGCAATATTTTGTATCACACTGTACCGATGATCGGCGTGGGGATACTCATTACCTTATGTGTGGTGTATGTTTTTTTACTCAAATGGTATCAACGGCGATTTGCTGAAGCGATCAAGCAAACGGATGAAGACCGCAAAAACTAAAAACGAGTTGATGGAGACAAAGGGAAGGTTCTTGAAGTACGAATAACTTCCGTAGGTCAGGGGGTGACTCAGGGGGTGACTCCGGGGGTGACTTTGCCGCCGTAGGCTTGCCACATTTCCACGCCACCGCGGAAGTCATGGACATTTTTGTAATTCTGGGAGAGCAGCTTTTTAGCTGCTGCGGGTGACAGATATTCGGTCCACCCTGTTGCATAGACGACGATGTCAGTCGCATCAGCAAGTCGCTCGTCAGCTGGATGCAAATCGGGAATACTGATATTAATTGCATGAGGAATATGGCCTGTGGCATAACGCTGAGCAGAACGTACATCCACAATCACCAATTTAACTTTCGGGTCTGCTTGCAACTTGAGCAAGCTAGGATATTCCAGTTGCACCAAGTCTTGATCACTGGTTTTAGGCGAAGAACTACAGCCAGTCACAGCAACCATCAAGGTGACCGTGAGCAGAAGACAAAAAGTTAAGACGATGCGATGCATATTTACAATCCTCCGACAGACGACCTGCCATTTATGTGACCTAATTTAGGGTATATGTTAGCAGGTTCAATCAGATTATGTGAAGTCACATCGATAGCAGGTCGATGTCCAGACAAGTTGGCAGAACGTTTGATTGGACGATCCATATCGGACGCATGCCATCATTAATTTTAGGAAACCGGGGGGACCGGTAGAACAAGGAAGCGTTGCATATGTCTATGCCCAAACGCCCTACTGATGCGTATATCGCCAAACTGCTTTGCCAATTACCACTGAACCTAAGTTGGAACGACATCACCTTACCAGAGAATGTTCTTAAAACACTAGATGAGGCAGATAAGCAACGCCTAATGTGTATCGTTGCATACAGTCTTGGGCGGTTACTAGATGATGACCGGGACACTACGGCAGACCCCGCCTTAGTGCCTAACATTGACCTATTTAAGCCAAACCAAAAGCACCTAGAGCTTTATTGCAGCTAAAACGTTAGGCCTTGCATCTTGCGACGCATCAGCGACACGCCCCTGGAAGTGTCGCAGCTACTTTCTGTAACGATGCTGATCGTGATTCAATACTAAATTAGCTGCAATGAACCACTAGGCTGTGTCAGCTCGATTTTGCCCCTCGGTCAACTGTTAAAGTCAGTTTGCATCGTATTTTTGGCGCAACATTTTTGACCTGCGGTCAATTCCGTGTTGACACAACACGGCTCGCTAAGACAATTTTCGGGACGTGCGTTTGCCCTAGATGTCGCTTGCTGACGTTGGTAAAACCCTTGATAATCGTCTGCAATCATCCGATTATGATCACTGTTCAATGCAAACTGTACGGGCATTGGATATGAAATACTTCTTGGATGCTGCAATAATATTGGTTAATTGAATGCTGTTTAAACAGTTGATATACTTAGTGTTTGCACCACAAGTAGGCAATAAGACATCAAGCCCACTTGCGGTGTTATTGAATAACGTGGATTATGATTTGCAAACGGTTGTTATTGATCGCACGATTGAGACTTTGAACATCTTGTCAGATCACTGTCTGTATCAGGAGATGGGTTGTTATGAAATATCTGTTTATGTGCATTTTTGCACTGTTAGGTCTTGCTTCTATTGCAACATGGAAAATGTTGCCTGCTTCCAAATATGATGTCCCTGTGGTTTATTGGGTCACCGACCCCAACCCTGCTCGGATTGAACAGATCGCCATTTTCCAGCGTTGGCTCAAGAAAGATCCCAGCCGTCCGGCGATGCATATACTCCTTGATGCGGCCAACTCGCGCACGGAAAAGAAAATTATCCAAGGTGTCTCAGGCGTAGGGGGAGACACGATGGACATCGGTGGCGGTGGCGGCATGCGTTACTTCAATGCCATCGGCCTACTTGAACCCGTGACCGAATTTGCAAAAAAATACAACTACGATCTAAGTACCACCTACGAAGCGATCCGTCCGGAGCTGGCACAAGATGGTGAGCAATACATCTATCCTTGCAATGTTTACGCGACCGCTTACTGGGTAGACAATGCACAGTTTGACGAGCTAGGGATGAAACATCCGCCCTTGCGTTGGGATTTTGATACCTTCGAACGCATTGGCAAAGAATATGTCACCAAAGCAAACAAGGGTAGCGATCGCCAGACAAGATTTCTGGCCAGCTCAGTGGACACCGAATTGCTTCACCGCTCCATGGGACTAGCCCGTTTCAATGAAACACTCACGCGATGCCAACTCGATGACGAACGGTACATCAAAGCATTGGAGCTTAAATACAAATGGACCTACAAAGATCACATCGTCCCCACTGCTGCTGAAGCGAGCGGTTTTGATGTTGAGTCCGGTTATGGCGGGCCTGCGGTCTACCTGTTTAGCCAGGGCAATTATGCCATGTTCAATATGGGGCGTTACGCACTGATTCGCCTGCGTGAACTTCAGCAGGAACGATTGGACAGCGGCAAACCTCTGATGAAACTTGGCATCCTTGAACCGCCTCATGGTGGCTTCCCAATTACACGGACGGGGACGCGTGCATTAGGTGTTTATAGCGGAGGCAAGAACAAAGAACTGGCGGTCATATTCCAGTCCTATCTGGCGAGCAAAGATTACAACATGCAGGTCGTCCGCGATGCAGATGCCTTACCACCTAATCCCAAATACACCAAGACAGCTGCTTTTGAAAAGCCTCTGCCCCTACTCCCCCCCACGACCCTTCTTAAAACGCTATTCGCTTATTCTCCAGATGAATATTCTATGCTTAGCGATTTTAGAATTGATTTTTATGAAGCCCTAGATCAAGTCGATCGTGACAAGCCTTGGTCGATTACAGACCTGCCGCGTCCTCCCCAAGCTGCTGCGATGAGCGATGCTGCGTATCAAGAAAAGCTTGCCCAGTTTGATCAACAGTACAACGCGTCACTACCGACCTACAAATCGGAATGGGGATTGCACGAACGCTTCTTATTTTTGATGGACAACATTGCCCTGCCAGCTGACATCACGCCCTTTGCTGTGCCCGATACCATAAGTATGGAAATCAGAAACGCTGAAGCTAAATACTTCAACGAGCGAGCCACAGTCGAAGAGGCTTCACAACGAGCAGCCACGCGTATCAATGCTGCGATCCAACGCACACTGTCAGAAAATCCAGCCTAAAAACCTAAATACGATCAACTTTGTGAAGATCAAAAGAAGATCGATCAACTCCGAGCCGCCGGCCGCAAGGTTCCCGCCAAGTTGATTTCAAACCCATTCTACCTGCGATACTACCGTACCCAGGGCTGGCTCGAGGAACAGGAATAAATTCATGAGTACCAAAAGCAATCGCACGATTCGTGAGTTTGCGACAGGAGTAGGATTTATAGTTCCTAATATCCTTGGCTTTCTCACATTCACGACCATCCCGCTGGTGTTCTCCATGGTCATGGCGTTCACCAACTGGGACCTGAAACTCCACAACATGTTCAAGCCCGATGCGACGCCGCACTTTGTTGGGATTGATAACTTTGTCCGCCTGCTTAGTGACAGTGATTCCTACAAGTATCTGGGCAACACACTGTTCCTGATGATGGGAATGCCCTTTGCGGTGGGCGGTGCATTAATTTGCGCACTACTCCTAAGTAAAGACCTTCGCGGTGGTAGCAAAAAAGCATCACTGATGTTGATGGCCGCCGGCTTGCTAGTCGCCTCATGTGTCATGCTTACACTCGTAGGAGCAGGCGCATCAGCCATGACGCTACTGATCTGTGGCATGGCTTGTACATTCCTCTTTGGGGGTACCCTCGGAGGCTCAACCGTCTACCGAACGCTGTTCTACTTGCCTCACTTCACTGCGGGTGTAGCCACTTTTTTGCTCTGGAAAAAACTTTACAATCCAGTGAGTGGCCCCGTGAATCAGGCGCTCAACCCACTGCTCGAAAACCTCACGGGGATCATTAACAATACCCCCTCGATACTCATTCAAAGCGGCCTACTACTGGCCATCATTGTCATGAGTGCAATCCTGCTATGGGGCGTACTTAAGCTCAACAGCCTCTGGCGTGATGGCGACCTCGGATCAAAGGCCATTGTCCTCCCCATGATTTTCCTACTCGTCCCATCCTTCATGGCAGCTCAGTGGTTCCCCTCCGCAATAGCCCGATACGCCATCGCCATCATCGCGGGCATGCTATTGATCAAGACCTTGTTTACGATCTTTACCTCCAAACAAGTATTCAGTTGCAAACCCAGTAACGGCTTTGGAACCGCTGCAATGATGTGCCTGTTCCTGATGGTCGCTCAATTCGTCATCGTCGGCCTAGGGATCGTCGCATACAACCTGCCCCAACTCGCAGCGATCACAACTGTAGAGGGTGTCTCTAACGGCGGGCTCACCGCACCCAACTGGCTCACCAGCTATCACTGGGCCAAGCCTGCCATTATGGTCATGGGACTTTGGGGGGCAGTGGGCTCGAACAACATGATTCTGTATCTAGCAGCCCTGACCAACGTCCCCGGCGAACTCTATGAAGCAGCCGACATCGACGGTGCAACATCGTTCCAAAAATTCTGGAACGTCACCTGGCCTCAACTCGCTCCCACAACCTTCTTCATCGTCGTCATGGCGATGATCGGGGGTCTGCAAGGCGGCTTTGAAATGGCCCGCACCATGACCCAAGGCGGCCCAGCGGGTGCCACCACAACCCTATCCTATAGTATCTATACCGAAGGCTTTGTAACCGGGCGACTGGGCTTTAGCGCTTCATTTGCATGGGTCCTCTTTGCCATGGTCTTTTCCATCACAATGTTTAATTGGAAATTTGGGAGCCGATATGTCAACGACTAAACCCGCCTTCACAAGTAATCGTCTGGTACCCAGGAAATTTTTTGGTTCATGGGGACTTCACCTGCTTCTCACAACCATGGCGTTGGGATTAGCATTACCCTTTGCATGGATGGTCCTCACCAGCTTCAAGCCGATGACCGAGGTGCAATCCACCAGCTGGATCCCCACGACCTGGCAGCCAAGTAATTACATGGAAGTCTTCACGGTGGTCCCTTACGCTAAGTTCTACTGGAACTCGCTGTTCATCGCTTCATGGGTCACCACATTGCAGGTTCTTACCAGTGCCTTAGCAGCCTTTAGCTTCTCACGCTGCCAATGGGCCGGCCGGGACAAAGTCTTCCTGCTTTATCTCTCAACCATGATGCTCCCAGGCCTAGTCATGATGATTCCCAACTATCAAATCATGATTACCCTTGGACTCGTTGATAGCTACATGGGGCTCATCCTCCCCGCAGCCTTCTCGGCCTTTGGCACCTTTTTGCTCCGACAGTTCATGCTCACCATTTCTTCGAGCATTGACGAATCAGCGGAAATCGATGGTGCCAGCAAATGGCGACTGTTCTGGGATATCATTCTCCCACTGTGTCGGCCAGGACTCATCACCTTGACCATCTTCACCTTCATGGGCAATTACAACAGCTTCTTCTGGCCGCTAGTCATGCTCAAGAGTGAATCAAAATACACCTTGCCCATCGGTCTGCTCTTCTTCGACTCCACAAGAGGCCAATCAACACACCTGATGATGGCAGCTGTCACCATGGCCGTGATCCCAATGATCCTCCTGTTTATCCTGCTCCAAAAATATCTAGTCAAAGGCATCCAA
>JAESSU010000014.1 GCA_016763955.1 Phycisphaeraceae bacterium
ATGACTTACTTGACCGTGAACTGATCATCGCCCAATCCAATGGCCAGACAAAAAACCTCGTAGCACAAAGCCATTGCGCAATTGGCTGGACCGACACAGATGATTACTTTCAAGCAAAAGACAGCGGACGTCCCGTGGCAATGCTCCCCTTCCGAATGAGTCTCACCAAGCAAACCCTTTGTATCCCCAACACGGTCATGGCCATTAAAAATGCACCCAACCCGCACCTAGCCAAAATATTTATTGACTATCTCGTAAGTGAAAAAGTTGAACTGCGACTAAGTCGTTCAGCGGCTCGGCAAATCCCACTGGGCCCCGTCGACGAATCAAAACTCTCTGATGAGGTTAAGCAACTCAAAATTTGGGCAGAAGACGGATCCCCACTTATCGAGTTGCAATCCGCACGTCAGCCCGCTTTGGACTGGCTTAAGTCGGAGTACCTACAGTAATGAGTCAGACGTTGCTCTGGGCGGTATGCCTGTCATTACTGCGTAGTTTTACAGTCGCAAGTGTGTGTGTCCTAAGCGCAAACGCAGCGTTGCCGATACTCCGTTGTAGCACCCTCATGCGCCGACTAGCGTGGGGACTCCTTTTACCTGTGATCATGCCCCCGCTGGTGATGGGATATGCTTATTCTAATGTCGCATTATCATTAATCCGAGAGCCACTACTTAACGACCTACTCTACAGCTTGCTATTAGTCATGCGGTTTTTTCCTGTCGCATTGTTGATTTTATATCTTTCGCCCGCCCCACTGCTCACGCCCACGGCTTTGCACAATCTTAAATTGGCAAAACTTTCTCGCTGGCAAGGTTATCTAACCCATGGCGATGGTCGCTTGCAACTAATCACCTTTGCAGTGTTGTTTATTCTCAGCTTTACAGAGTTTGAAATCACCTCACGCATGGGGTGCACAAGCTGGACGATATGGCTTTTTGATGCTCAGGTCGGAGGCACGCCTTTATCCCAAACCCTGATTTGGTTAAGCCTGCCTACAAGCATTAGCCTGTTGATTCTAGCTGCCGTATTTATTGCCCTGCCTAGACACCGTGAATCACAAAAACCTTGCACCCGCCCGATGCGCACCATCGCAACAACGCGGTGGGTCTTACTCATCATCTGGTGGCTTGCGAGTTTACTACTGTGCATCATCATCCCCTGGTGGTGGGTGCTCACACCTGCAATCAAAGCCCTACCTGCGGTTCTCCGTGAGATGCAGATTCTCTCGGAGATCGGTTACAGCTTGCTCTTTGCAACGCTCGGCGGCTTGGCGGCTTTACTAATCACACTAATCAGTGACTATTTACCGCGATGGATGCGATGGCTGTTATGTCTACCTGGGCTTGCAGGCTCACTGGTTGTCGGACTTGTCATCCTCGGAATTTTTCAACTCCCAATATTTCATAGCCTATATGACACACCGATTCCAATCGTGTTGTCACTGCTAATCATTGCCCTGCCCGCAGGTCTGATCCTCGGGCCGATCCTGATACAACACAGCAGCAGTATGCATCTAGGACAACTCGCCGGATTATCCACGGCCACTGAGCATCAAAAACTGGCAAAACATCTGCGCTGGCAATATCAAAACCGTCAACGGTGGATGCTGCTATGCATTTTGATGTTTGTGACCTATTACGATTTACCAGCCTCTGCGTTACTTGCCCCCCCGGGCATGTCCCCAGCCGTCGTGCGACTGTACAATCTAATGCATTACGGGCAATACGAAACCCTCAGCGCAATGGTCTTGCTAACCTACGCGCTGCCGGCGATGGGACTCGCGTTCCTCTTTTTGATCGCAAGCATGCACGGACGATTGACCCAAGGCAAAAGCACCACCTCATGACCCAAGCACTTTGGCAACTTGATCAGGTAAACATGGCCAATCGGCTAACAAATCTGTCGCTGCGCATTGCCCCGGGAGTGACCGCTATCCTTGGAACCTCCGGCGTGGGCAAGACCTCACTTTTAAACCTACTCGTCGATTTTGAAAAAGCATCCTCTGGCTCGATCATCTTCAACACCCCGCAAACAACAGCCAAACAATTACCCGTCTTCTGGGTCCCACAAGATGACGGACTCTGGCCACATATGACGGCCATGCAACATCTGCTGGCCATGGCAGATCAGCGAACTGCCCAACACTGGCTCGCTACGTTGGACCTGACAAACCATGCCCACAAAAAACCACCGCAGCTTTCACGCGGTCAGCAAAACCGTCTAGCCATCGCGCGAGCTATGGTCAGCAACGCAAGTGTTTTAATCATGGATGAGCCACTAGCACACGTCGCCCATCAAGATGCGATGCGTTATTGGCAGATCATCATCGACCATCTCAAAACGCAAAAACAGTCTCTTGTTTTTGCCACCCATCAGCCCTCAAGAGTTCTTGCCTACGCAGACCATGTCCTCTGCCTTGAAGAGGGCAAGCTCCTTGAACAAGGCCCAACACAAGTCCTCTACCAACAGCCGCAACATGAAAATGCTGCGTACTTACTAGGGCCTGCCAATTGGTTTTCCTTAGAGGAGTCCAAACGCTATCTGACTCAAACCGTAACTCACCCCCAATGCATCCGACCTGAGCAGTTACAAATCACAGTTCATCAGGAAAGTGATCTGACGATCTACCGCACCCAATTCCATGGCAGCATTCAATGCAGCACACTAACGCGCACAGACACGGACACCAATACCCACACAACCAGCAAAGACATCTGGCATTTACCCTTGCCCCAACTCAAAGTCTCTGACCGCGTGATGCTCAATGTGTTAAGCCTGATCCTACTCACTGTCACCGTGTTTTTAACCGCCTGTAACCCAAGCGACAACACGCCAAAAATTCCTGTTAAAAACATGAATGTCTGGGCCGTCCCCGTCGATGGCATCAGTGTCCCCGCACCGCGAAATGCACAGATGCTTAAAGATGGCCGCATGGCGGTACTCGACACCGCAGGACGCATTTTACTCTATAACTCAACAGGCAAAGTCACCGAAACATGGCACCTACCTACTAATAAAAATGGTAATGCTGAAGGAGCCTGCCTCCTTCGTGACGGACGTGTCGCGGTCGCAGACACCCATTATCACCGCATCGTTTTCTTTAATATGCAAGGCACAATCACACAAATATTCGGTGAACGTGGAGAAAATCCCAGCCAGTTCATCTATCCCGTTTCAATCACGCAAGATGATGAAGGCTTTATCTATGTCGTGGAGTATGGGGGCAATGATCGTGTCCAAAAATTCACCGCTATATGCAATACGTCCTGACATTTGGTCACGCCGGCACACAAGCCGGTGAGTTCCAACGAGCCAGTGGCAGCCTTTGGCTTGATCACAAATTGTACGTCGCTGATGCCATTAACAATCGCATTCTCGTTTTCGACACAAACACCGGAAAACACATTGGCACGCTGAGGCATCCACATCTGGATATACCATACGACATTGCCTTTGATAAAAAAAACCGACACCTGTATATCGCAGAATACGGAGCAGGCCGCGTCACAGAGATGGATTTGTCAGGTACAATTATTGCCACATTCGGGCATACCGGCCGAGACCGTGACGAGCTAATGACCCCTTGGGGATTAGCCCTGACCCCCGACCGAAAACTGCGCATCATGGACACGGGCAACCGCCGCATCATGGAGCTTGAACTTTGACTATCCGGGCTTTTATTCAACGCATCATCCCGCCATCACGCCATGCCGTGCCTTGGTCTGCATGGTGGCTGCCCCTTGCAAGCATGGTTCTGTTTCTGGCAACCTGCTTAACCCTTGACGCGACCCATAAACTTCTTTTTACACGTCCCAACGCATTCTGGTTGGTGCTCTTTTTCCCATGGGTCTGGTGGCTCATCACCGCAGGACATGCAGGCGTTACCGGATTCAGAGCCAAGGCCGTTTATGGCATTCGCTGGCTTCTGCTATGCATCATCATCGCAGCACTCGCCCAACCGCGATCTGTCCGCAGTGATAAAACAATGTCTGTCATTTTCGCAGTGGACACCTCCGCATCTATCTCCCAAAACATGCAAGACCAGTCCGTCAAATTTGCAGTCAATACAGCCAACAACAAACCCAAAGATGACAGCGTCGGACTTGTTTTTTTTGGTCGTGATGCAGCAGTTGAGCTGCCTCCCATGCAGACCTTCCCCTTTGAAGCAATCAATGTCCAAGTCAATAACGATGGCACGGACCTGGCAGGCTCACTAAGCCTTAGCGCAGCACTGATTCCAGATGACAAACTCGGACGCATCGTCCTAGTCACCGATGGCACACAAACCCAAGGCAATCTCGACCGCGTGCTTGATGACCTAGCAGCTCGCAAAATTCCTGTAGACGTTTTGCCCATTAGCTATGACCATGACAAAGAAGTGTGGGTTGAGCGCCTGGACCTACCCCGGTTTGTCCGAAGTGGTGAAAGCTATGAAGCAGCCGCCATCGTCTCATCACTTTCAGCGGGCAAAGGCAAACTAATTCTCAAGGAAAACAGTCGCGTCATCTATGAAGATCAGGTGACCTACCAAGCAGGCAAAAATCGCTACACCTTGCCCATCACTCTTCGAGATCAAGGCTACTACGAATACGAAGCGATCATCGAAACAGCCAAAGAAGATGACCAGCATACGCGCAATAACCGTGCGATTAGTTATCTGTTTCTCCAAGGCAAAGGGCAAGTGCTCATGGTCACCGACATCGATGGTGAACACCGCGACTGGGCCCCCATGAAAGAAGCCTTGCAACTCGCTCAGCGGCAAGTCCGTGTCATCTCTGCATACGAGCTTCCTGATGATCCATTGGCACTACTGCCTTATGACTGCATCGTCATGGTCAACGTACCTGCAGAACAATTGACCTTGCCGCAAATGCAAGCCA
>JAESSU010000188.1 GCA_016763955.1 Phycisphaeraceae bacterium
CGACAAAGCGATTGTTGATGCGCCGCTAAAAATGCCCAAAGTGGACTTCACCGAACTGGCCATGGATGAAGCAGCTAAGGTCAACATCCCCGAAAAACTTGACCATGATTTCGATTATGAAATCACGCGTTATGTAACGCCTCAACAAGCAAGTAAAGGGTGGTTTGGTCGCAAACAAGATTTTACGGATGACGGGCGCGGTTATTTTAAGGTTGATATCCTCCCGCGTAAGTCGCTTAAGCGTCTGCCCACCATGCCCAAGGATGTGGTCTACCTCATCGACATCTCCGGCTCGGTTCCCCAGACATGGGTCGACCAAATCGTCCGAGGTGTCCGTGATAGTTTGGCAAGCCTCAACAAAGAAGATCGTTTTAACATTGTCTTCTTTTCTGAATCGCCTATGATTTTTAGTCCCAATCAAATTCAGGATGCAACCGATGAAAATCTAGCCAAGGCCCGTCAGTTTCTCCAAGAACGTAAATCCAAAGGGATGACGGACGTTAACCAAGCGATGTCTCGTTTGTTGGTTCGTGATCTGGGCGTGGCTCGTGTTTACAACCTGCTGATGATATCTGATGGTCGCCCGACGCATGGCGTGATGGATACCCGTGAATTAATTAACCTCATCACACGGGACAATGATCAGGTGGCGAGCATTTACTGTGTGGGTGTGACCAATCGTCAAAACCGTGCGTTGCTTGAGTTCCTTGCGTACCGTAATAAGGGCTATTGTGTTTATGCAGCTAGTGAAGTGCAGGTCGCTCAGACGATCCGAGACTTGTGTAGCCGTCTGCGTTTCCCACTGATGAAAGATGTGCGGATGAGCTTGCTTGGGATTGATCCTGAGGATGTTTATCCCAAAGACTTGCATAACCTGTATCAGGGTGAAAAGTTTGAAATCTATGGCAGATACGACCGCAGTCGAAAGTTCACCATGCGTGTGGTGGGTCACAATGGCCGGCGTGTGTTGGACTTGACCTTTGGTAAGGATATCGCTGACGCAGCGGTGGCGAAAAAGAAATGCCCCTTAAATGGGCCTTCTGGAAGCTGCATCACCTCTATAGTGAGATGCTTCGTCGCGGTGAATCCCAACGGGTCAAAGCACAGATCGAAGGGCTCAAAAAACAATACAACCTCACGACGCTGTATTGATGTGTTGATCAATATTTTAAAATGGTCCCTTGTCCTGCGTGAGATTTTCCATGCGAGTTTGTTTACAACGTGTCACATCAGGTCGCGTCACAGTGAACTCCCAAATCGTGGGCCAAATTGACCAGGGCTTAGTGATTCTTGTGGGGGTCGGCCATGATGACGCGCCGGACATCATCGACAAAATGGCTGTGAAGGTCGTCAATCTACGCATCTTTAATGACGAGCAGGGCAAGTTCAATCGGTCACTTCTAGATGTGGCAGGCGGCGCTTTGGTGGTGAGCCAATTCACACTTTATGCAGATAGTCGCAAAGGCAGACGACCGAGTTACACCCAAGCTGCTAATCCTGAAATTGCTTCGCCGTTATGTGACCGTTTTGCACAGCAGCTTACGGAGTTGGGCATCTCGCCCGTCAAGAGCGGAGTTTTTGGGGCTTGTATGCAAGTGCAACTCACCAATGATGGCCCTGTGACAATCTGGCTCGATAGCGATGATGTGTTAAACCGCCAGTGATTGATTCATCTATAATGGCATGATTGAGCGTATCTCACTAAACTATTGCATTAGACAAGCAGGAGTTATCCCATGGGCCATACCATTGATCAATTTGAAGTTGGGCAACGCGTGAAGGTCACGCAGCAAATCCCGCAGGTCGCCGAGACCTGGACCAATACTGTCACAGGCACCGTGACGCGCTACGAACAGCAGAAAACCGGCTCGTGGTACGCACATGCTAAGGATGACAAGCTTTGGCTTGATCGTCTGACGATCAAACTTGATGACGGGGAATTAGTGATTCTCAATGTGGATCAGTACACCCATATTCAAAGAGTCGATTAACCCCCCCCGGAAGTTTCCGAAAGCCTCGGGATTTTCCCCTTTGAATTTTTTTGGGGACTTTGTCACTTGCTTGAACTCGGAGATAAATAGATGACGTTGCCAATGTCTCTTGGTGTGACCGCTGTGATGCTGCCTGAGCTGACACTTCAGCAGCAAATCGCATTGTGTTGTGAGCTGGGTGTGACGCATTACTGTCTGCGCCCGCGAATCATAGCCCAAGAGCAAGTGGGTCAGCCCTATAGCACATGGGGCAATTACGCATTTGATCTGACACTTAAGCGATTGGTGGCTGAAGCTGTCACAATCAAAAAACAAATCACCGATGCAGGTTTAACGGTTTTTGGCTCGGTGCCTGCGGTTGTGGTTGATGCGGATGTTGACGAATTGAAATTGCATTTGGAAGGTGCTGCTGCCGTTGGCGCTGGCCGTGTGCGCGTTTCACCACGGGCTTTACCGCAAGGGCCGTTTAATTACGAAAATCGTTTGGAAGAAGAGATCGAACTTTTTGTCAAAGCGGTAGCGCTTGCGAAACCTTATAGCCAAAAGCTCGTGATGGAAACACATTGCGGTAGTTTAGTCTCTGGCCCAGGTTTGGCTTTGAATATTTGCAAAGCATTTTCGCCTGATGAAATCGGTGTGATTTTTGATATTGCCAACTTCAATAGCGAAGGTGCTGTCCAGCCGAATCTTGCTGTGGCGGCGCTTAAGGATTACATCGACCACATTCATATCGGTGGGATGCAGGTTGCCAACACCGGTTATGACGCAAACGGCTTTGCCACTCGCCAGCGGATCATGTCCCCGCTCACTGAGTCGAATCTGTATTTGCCTGACTGGATTAAAGCATTGGTTGAAGCACAAGTCACCGTGCCTATGTTGATAGAAGATTACACGCCCAACAAGCCTGGGGCATTGCGTTTACGTGAAGCGTCCAAGGCAGTCCACCGTGTGTTAGAAAGTTTGTGAATATGACAGATCGTCCTGCATTAACGGATCAGGGTTTGCCTCCTAATTATTTTCTTAAGGATGATTGGGAAGTCACGCCCCGTCAGGTCAAAGCAATGCTTGATCACGGCGAGAATTTTGTCCTGTTGGACTGTCGTCGTGAGCCGGAATTTGAGTTCGTTAAAATTGAGTCTGCGGTTTTGCACGTGCTTCAAAAAGTCCGTGATGAATTGCCAGATTTGGTGGAAGATTATGCAGATCAAGAAGTCGTCGTCTACTGTCATCATGGGATGCGTAGTATGCAGATGACTGCGATTATGCGTGATGCGGGCGTGAAAAATGTTTGGTCCATGGCAGGGGGCATTGACTTATGGGCCTTGGACATCGAGCCAAGCATGCCACGGTATTGAGCATCGTATAGGTGTTAACGATTCAACAATAGCTGCGACACCACGTGTCGCTGAGATAAGGTAGAAAACATGACCGTCAATTGGCAAGAACATTACGGGGACTTTTTTCAAAATCAAAAAGCGCTAATCACTGGCGGCTGCGGCTTTATCGGTTCGCACATTGCTCAGGCACTGGTGATACTAGGAGCTCACGTCACCCTTATCGACAACATGTCCGGCTGCGAGAAAAGTAATCTAGATTTTTACTTCGACGATCCTGCAAAATATCCCGGTAAGTTAGAGCTAGTGGAAGGTTCCATTCTCGACTTAGATACGTTAGGTCAAGTCACCGATGGTCGGCGGTTTGTGTTCCATCAAGCAGCCATCCCGTCGGTGCCACGCAGTATTGAAGAGCCGGTGACGTTTCATGAAAACAATGTCAATGGCACACTTAATGTGCTCGAAGCCGCTCGCGCTGGCGGCGTGGAGCGTTTAACGTTTGCAGCAAGCTCTAGTGCTTACGGCGATTCTCCGACGATGCCCAAAATTGAAACCATGCCCCCACTACCTAAGAGTCCGTATGCGGCTAATAAACTTGCCGGCGAGACGATGATGCGCGCCTATGCTAGTAGTTATGATTTGGATGCCGCATCACTGCGATACTTCAACATCTTTGGGCCACGTCAAAATGCCAATAGCGTGTACTCCGGTGTGATCGCAGTCTTTTGTACCCGTCTGATTCAAGGGCAGAAGGTCACCGTTAACGGCGAGGATTTCTCACGGGACTTTACTTTTGTAGCCAATGCTGTTCATGCGAACTTGTTGGCAATGCGTAGTGAAAAACCCATCAATGGCGAAGTGATTAACGTGGCCTGTGGCGTGAAGATCACCATCGCGCAGCTTGCACGTACGATTGCCAAGCTCCTTGGGCGTGATGATCTTCAGCCGATCATTGGCCCATCTCGTGCGGGGGATGTGAAGGAATCACTTGCCGGTCTTGAGCTTGCAAAACAAGTACTAGGGTACGAACCGATTGTCGATTTTGACTCCGGTTTGGCACAGACTTTGGCTTGGTATCAGCAGAATTTGGGATAAAATTAATTAACTGTAGAACATCCCCGCCATCAATGGCCTTGACCTGTGACTTGTGCATGCGATGACTTGTTTTAGGTCTCCAAATATTTTCGACGCGGCCAAAATAATCTCCGATGGGTATACAACGTGTTATGCCGCTTGCGATGGGGCATTATTTTTTTCGTGCATTTTTAAGTAGATTCGTTAGGATCAAAGCATGGCAGAAGTCGTAATTCCTGATGCAACGGCACGTGGGTTTGAACCGCCTCGAAATGTGCAGTTTAGTGTCTTCCTAGATAACCGAGTAGGTAAGCTTATGGACCTGCTGCGGGCGCTAGATGCTGTGGCATTGCGCGTGGTGGCAATGAGTGTCTTAGACTCAGCAGACCATGCGGTCGTTCGGATTCTTACTTCCAAAGCAAGTCTGGCCAAGCGGTTACTGCATCGCAATAAATTTTCATTTAGTGAAACCGACGTGTTAGTCGTGCAGCTTGGTCCGTCCTATTCCATGGCAGATATCTGTGATGCATTGCTCCGAGCGGAACTTAATATTTTCTATGCTTATTCGCTGATTGACCATCCACTGGGCAAGCCCGGCATGGTGCTTCATTGTGATGACCCGGTTTTAGCCTGCCAGATTCTCAGACGCCGGATGTTTACCGTGCTCGGTGAAAACGACATGGGAGACAACATCAATCCCGGCAACCCGTCGATCAACTAAGTCAGTTTAAAAAAATTA
>JAESSU010000015.1 GCA_016763955.1 Phycisphaeraceae bacterium
ACTTTAAAAGCCCCGCAGCTCACCCTACCTACAACTGTAAGCTCAAGTTCTACGTCCAAGCCAGTGACGATTTCAAATGACGCACCACGCCAGTTGGTGATTCGTAAGCCTCAGCCTGGTGATGATCTGCCTTTGATTGCTAAGTCTGTTCCTGTGGTTGTGACACCGCAGCAATTGCCTAGGGTGGCCAGTGCCGTGGTGGGTCGCGTGAGTCGTGCGACACCGCCGATTCCCGATACGGAAACGCCGCCGGTGTATACGAATTGGCCTTTGATGCCTACAGCAGCTTCGGCGACCTCAAGTCATTCGCCAGCTGATTCAAGGTCGATGCGAGAGCTTGCGGTGGACAAGTTGGTGATTGATAAGCCTGTTGTTGAAAAGGCTGTTGTTAGGAATCGTTTGGATGGGCCTGCGCCGGTGAAGCCCGCTTTGCCTCAGGTGCCTGCAATGACACCTGCCAAGTCCCCCCCCCCGATGCCCCGTTTTCCTAATAAGATGCCCCAAGTGACCGTGGCGACGACTTCTGCGGAGATCAACACACTACCTCCCATTGCTGCCCCCCCCGAAGCGTCCCGGGAAGTTGCCCCGAAAGTTGCTCTGGAATTAGCTCCGGAATTAGCCCCGGTGGTCGTTGATGTTCCTGTGGTTGTTACGGTGCCAACGGTGAATCCGTTGCTTGCATCACGGGGTCATTTTCAGCCTCAGTCGACGATGCTTTCGGATTTGGAGCAGCGGTTAATTGATGCTCACCAGTTGCCTTTGAATCAGCGACCGTTAGCTAAGATGCTTGCTGCGTATCAGGCGGTGGCTAAACAGAGTCAGTTGCCCATCCGTGACCAGCGAATTGTCCAAGCACGCATGGTTCAGCTTAAGCGTGATATCAGGTTGAATCATGCCTTAAATAAAATTTCATCAGCTCAGACGAGTATTTCAGGCAGTACGCCTTTTTCCCAATCTTTCACGCCCGCCCCCCCGGTCGCTGCTGCAAATGCTCCGTGGGTTCCAGCACATTTTGATATAGTCGGTCAATTGCTTGCCAGTGCGGTTTACGATGGTCAGAATCTACCTCGGCTTTACCGTTTGGTGAATCCTGCGGATGGTCGGGTGACGCTTGCTTATATCCGACCCAATGATCAGATTAATCCTTCTGTTCATCTGGGGCGTGTGGTTGGGATTTTGGGCAAGCCAGAGATGGATCAGACACTGCGTTTAAATGTGATTGCTCCCCAGAAAATTGTGATATTCCAAGTTGCCCCGTAATTTTGATATGTCGATTGCAATTGCGTGAGCAGGGCAAGCGTCTGTCGCGAAAATTGTCTTGGCGAGCCGTGTTGTGTCAACACGGAATTGACTGCAGGTCAAAGATGTTGCGTCAAAAATACTTTGTTCACAGATTTTACAGTTTGACCGAGGGGCAAAATTGGGCTGACACAGCCTAGCTCGCCAAGACAGGGGGCAGGTGATTATGTAAAATGTTCTAATCGTAGAAAAACCGAACCCTTGATGGGCTTCTAACCGAAAACAATAGCGTGAGTCGAAAAAAAACCAAACGTAAAATTAAATCACCGTGTAAACCACCAGTGAATTCATCAGCGAATCCACCTGCCAGTGACACGGGTAGCGGGTTGCCTCTTACGCCCTTAACTGAAGCTTTGGGCATGATGCAAACAGGGGATTTGGATATGGCATTGGAGTTGGTCGATACTCATCTGCAATCGCAAGTATCCGATCCCATGGCATATCATCTCAAAGGTTTGATCTATCATCGGCAAGCTCAATATGAACAAGCCATCGTAGCCTTCGAACAATCAATCGAAATAGCGCCCCCCAAAGCGCCTTGGTATCTGAACCTGGGACTAAGCTTACTCGCTGCAAAAAAACAACAACAAGCCATTTCAGCTTTCAAAAAATCCCTAGAAATCGACAGCGACTACCAACCTGCTCAAGAGCAATTGATGTTAGCGCTATCCGATGCTAACGAATAATTGTGGGTGTAATTAGAGCTTTTTGCATCATTATCTCCCCCCCGCAGGAATTGACTGCGTCACTTCCAACGGCTTTTGCCTGAAATATGAAACAAGCCGCCGGAAGCTGCGTAAGCAGATTCCCGCGGGTGCCCCGAAAGTTCCCGCGTCTTTTTAGTGAAAATGCCTTGAAATCAGGCGTTTAGCACTTGCTGCACTGCTGCGACGACTTGATCGTGGATCGGGCCGCAGGTGGCAATAATGCCTCGGTTGTTTTCGAGTTGCCTGCCGTGGGTAAAGTCCAAAGGCTTGCCCGTGATATCGGTGACGGTGCCCCCAGCTTCTTGGACAACGAGCATGCCTGCTGCGTGACCCCATATCTTTTCACGGTAGGTGCTATTCATTGGAAGTCGCAGATAAATCTGAGAATCACCTTTGGCTAGCGTGCCATACTTGGCCTGGCTATCCATTCGCACGGATTCGTTGGTGATATTGAGTAGCTTGGCGATCTGTGCAGACTGGCTGTGGTCAGAGTGACCGGATTCTACCGATTCACAAAAGCAGGCACTGGCGGTGTCGGTGATGCTGCTCACTGAAATGGCTTGGTCTTCAACCGAGTCGCTATCCCATAAGGGCAAACGCTGTGAACCTTGGCCTTTGATGGCTACAAACAATTCGCCGCCATTAAGATTCGGACAGCCTAGGAGTCCAATGACCACTTGCCCGTTTTCGATTAATGCTAGTGCAACTGCATACTGTTCTTTACGCAGAAAACCTTTGGTCCCGTCGATGGGGTCCAGTGTCCAGTAAACAGGGGTGTCCGCATTCGCACCACCAAGATCAATCCAGCTAAGGACAGTTTCTTGATCAACGCAGTTGTCGGTCACCGCTTGGACTTGATCCATCACCGCCGCAATGACATGCTGTTGGTCATCTTGACGAAGTTCTGTTGCATCTTCTTCACCGACGACGACATCATCGGGAAAATCCTCAGCGAGCACCGAGCAGATGATGGCTTGTGAGGCATAGTCTGCCACGGTCACGGGGGACTTGTCTTTTTTCTCGATGGTTTCAGGGCTGATGAGTCGATCTTGCACGCCTTTGCAAACGGTCGATGCTTTGCGCACGGCTTTAATGGCTACTTCGAGTCGAGATTTTAGGTTTAATGTCATTTTGCAAACTCCTTGCTTATCTGTTTTGGAGCGGGGATGGTATCATGCTTGGATTGATTTTGCACAGGGAAACTGATTTGGAATATTACCTTTTTTATACTGATCTTGAATATGACGATGCTAATGAGGTCGATAAAGCCGAAGCACTGATCGCACAGAAGGCTTATGGCCAAGCCCGCGTGCTCCTTGAGCCGGTCGCTGGCCGAGCACCTATTGAGTACATCTACTGCTTTGAAAATCCCAAGGAGCTGTTCATTAAGTTCTGGAATCTTGCTGAATACATGGGTTACATGGGCATGATGCGGAACCTTGGCGAAGAAGTTGAGCAGGAAATCATCTGGCTCAAATCCGCTTATCCCAAAGCTCAGTATCTGCTCGGTCGGATTGATATTGCCAAAGGCGATTGGGCCTCAGCTGCGGAACATTTAAATAATGCTCTGGACATGGAGCCTGATCATCCTGAGTGTTTAACGGACTTAGCAGGGGTCAGTGCCCAGATCGGCGAGTTTGAAGAAGCCTTAGAACTCTGCGAGATGGCATTGTCTTCTAGGCCGTATCTGGTGGGGCCGGTGAAGCAGCGAGCATTGACATCTTGTTATCAGTGTTTATTGCAATTAGGGCGTACTGACGAAGCGAATCAGATCAAAGACGCAGTGTTCCTCACTGAGCCTAACAGCGAGGTCATGGGCAATGTTAAGGCTTATCGTAAAGCTCATGCCGATGGCGACATTATTGTGCCTTTGGGCATGAAGGTGGATAAGAATATTAAGCCTTTGCCGATGAAATCTCCGTATGACGAACCGGAACAGCTGCGACCCCGGAGTGTAAAACCTGGAGCCAAAAAGCCCTTGCCCGCACCGCCCACCGGCAAGCCGTTACCCGCTTATGCACAATCAAAGTCCAAAGGCGATTCCGTGCAATCCAAAAAATGGTGGGAAGTCTGGCGACGGTGAGTGGGGATGGTGTTTGGGAAGTTAGATATTGTGGTTATGTTTTATGACAACTCACGCTTGAACTAAGAATTTGGCGCGGCGACGCGACAATGCTCTTTAGTTTGTTGTTCATAGATGGTTTGTCTTTTGGTTTTCGTATACCTCCGGCGAATGTTTAAGCTCAGTTGGCAGTCAATGCAGAGATGAAGTCCTGCCCACCCAATACAGCTTACTCGTATTGATTCATGAAACCAAGTATTTTTAAAGGCTCATGTGCGAGATTTTTTTAAACGTCTAACGATTGTCTTGGCGAGCCGTGTCGTGTCGACACGAGATTGGCCGTGGGTTAAAAATGTTGCGTTAAAAATGTTTCGCCCAAAAAATTTGCTTACGGATTTTACAGTTGACCGAGAGTCAAAATCGGGCTGACACAGCCCGGCTCGCCAAGACAGGGGGGCAACGTTTGCACGGTGATGCGTAATTCCCACTTGCACTTAGCACCTGATTCATGGTTCAATAGAGCCTATGAATCCAGTCAAACTTGGGCCTTATGATATTCAGAAGAAAATCGGTGAAGGCGGCATGGGGGCGGTGTACCTCGGCACGCACACCGAAGATGGTCGTCAAGCAGCGGTCAAACTCTTGCCAGAGGCGATGGCCAAGCGGCCGGGCTTTCGGGATCGATTCGAAGCAGAGATTGAATCCCTACGCAAGCTTGAGCATCCTAATATTGTCCAGCTCTACGGCTACGGTGAAGAAGCTGGCCAACTGTTTTATGCAATGGAATATGTGCCAGGCAAGAATCTGCAAGAAGAACTCGATAGCGGCAAACGCTTCACATGGTTAGAAGTGGTCAACATGGGAATCGCGCTCGCGGAAGCATTAAGGCATGCTCATCTGCATGGCATTATTCATCGAGACATCAAGCCTGCTAACATTATGATGCGTGATGATGGCATCCCTAAACTCACGGACTTTGGGATCGCAAGCTTGTACGGCGTTGAAGGTTTGACCATGGCAGGTGGGCCTTTGGGGACGGCTCATTACATGGCACCGGAGCAGTCATCAAGCAATAACAAAATCACTGAACACGCGGACTTTTATGCGCTAGGCGGAACGTTTTATGCGCTGCTTGCAGGCCGTCCGCCGTTTGTGGCTCAGTCGATGTTGCAGTTACTGGAGATGCATAAAAAGCACACACCTTTGCCGGTGAATCAGATTGTGCCCGATGTGCCTGAGGAATTAAGCGTGGTGATTAGCACCATGCTTCACAAAAAACCAACCGACCGTGTGCCCAGTGCGACGATGCTTGTTAAAAGTCTTAAAGCCGTGCGTGATGCCATTGCTTTTCGGCAAAATATAGTCAAGCCCCAAGCTCCGTTACCTCTCGAAGAGCCCGAGCAAGAGCACATCCGTACGCAGGTTTTTCCACGCTCGGATAATGCTGCTGCCGCGCCGACGGTTAAGCTTGATGAGCAAGCGTTGGCTAATCATGCTGACTTGGATCAAACGATTGCGACAAGTCTTCCTGATGATGCTGATCCTGATGCAACGATCTTTAGTTCAGAGCCCACTGCAATTCCGCTTAAGACCGAGGATCAAGTGGCAGGTGATGGATATGAGTTAGCTGAGTCTGACGATCCAGAAGGGCTACAATCCATGTTCATTACTGCTGAGGAAGCTCGGCAGATGGACCGGGAACGTTTAGAGGAAGAGGCCCGTCAGCAGCCGCGGAGTATCCCGCTAATCTCCATTGTTTTGTTGATCGTTGTTCTGTTACTTGCAGGAATTTTTTGGTATCGGTCGCGGCCATTGAGTCCTCAAGGCTTACTCGCTCGGATTGATGCGATACAAAATACATCTGATCCTTACGAACAGTCGGTCTTGTTAGATTACATGCAACAGTATGAACAACTCGTGCCTGAAAATGATCCAAAGGTCGTCGAGTTTACACAACTTAAAAATGATATGGAGATACAGAACCTAGAACGTAAGCTCCGGCAGAGGGCTCGATACCGTTTGAATAATGCTTCATCACTGAGCATGGTCGAGCAAACCTTGCTTCAAACGATTCACTTGATTCCCAATGACCCACAGCTTGCGATGGTACAACTTGATGCGCTGCATACTCTCTTTGCAGATCCAATGGTCAAACGCTCGGCTCGAGATGACCGGCTTTTAGGTGTGGCTCAACTTCTGCACCAACGTGCATCGCAAACACTGGCTACCTATCAGGGGACGTATCTTAAACCCATTGATGATCAGTTAGACCGTGCAGAGCATTTTCTAGATAAAAACCCTACTCGAACAATAAATGCTTCACAGGCGATCATCACACTGTATGCAAGTCATCCATGGGCAGCTTCACAGATTGAACGTGCCCGGCAGCTGATGACGGAGGCTGACACAATGATCAATGTTAGTCACGCTGCCTCTGATGATGTGGTTAAGGTTGCAGATGACTTGGCTCCAACGCCCAATCAAATTCATTGAACAGTCTTTAACGGGGCGGTGCTTTCAAAAAACCCGTACTGGGAGATGGGCGTAATCTGTAAGCAGCTATACCCCTCGTCAATGAACTTGTCCTGTTATTTGTGTACGCGGCCCCCCCGGCCCCCCGGACTCTTGTTTTAGGACTCCAAAGCGTTTTCAACGCAGTCAAAATAATACCCGATGGGGACACATATAATTCCTTGTGTTTTCTTGCCCGTAATTCTTATGGCACGATTGCCTCTGCTTACTACCACGGCCGATAACATTAGATGTGAAGCTGAGGGTTAAGTCGCCCCACAGTTTGGACGATAGGAATAATGCCGGTTGTATCGACTGTATGAGTCGTGCCGGTGTCTGGAGTTGTGGTGAACGCTTGCAGTGAGCGGCTTACGAGATGCCTGGTTGCTCAGATAAACGCCCTTCTTTTTTACCCCCCGTACACGCGTAAAAAATAGACTCCGAGACAGTCACTGTTTTTATGGCATCGCAAGGAGTTACCCCTATGAATTCGAAAT
>JAESSU010000189.1 GCA_016763955.1 Phycisphaeraceae bacterium
CGCATCAATCGTCTCACCCGCTTTCTAGCCACTGTGTAGCCTTGGCGGCGTAACCATCTAGCCATTTGGCGAGAACCATAAAACGGCGTTTGCAAAAATTGCTCATCGATCAGACGCATCAGCTTGAGATTCAACATACTTTCACCTTATTTCGTTAGACGCAAGCGTAACAAGGACGATTTACACTATGAAACATGCACTTATCGCCGTTTTTCAAAATGCAGTGTGATCGTTGATGTTAAAACACACATGATTCTCGCAGCATGGCCCTGCCGGGGTCCAACGCCGGATGTCAATCAACTTGATTGTACTTTAGGCCAGCTCATTGATGATATAAATATCCAACAAATGCTCGGCGATGCGGGCTATGATTCGCATCATAATCACGAATTTTTACGAGACGTTCATGGTATTAAAAGTTTAATTCCTGCTCGTGCTGGACGGCCCGGCCAGAAGCCACCAAAAAGTATGTACCGCCGCCTGATGCGACGTTTGTTTAAAAATGTAAAGCGAACAAATTACGGCCAACGTTGGCAAGTCGAAACCGTCTTCAGTATGATCAAACAGAACTTGGGTCCAGCCATTCGCGAACGCAGCTATTGGTCGCAAAACCGTGCCATGCTCATGAAAGTCCTCACTCATAACGTGATGGTTTGCTGGCTCATTTTTTAACCTTTTCGACGACGCAGGCCAGCCCCCGTAAAGTCACAACGTTTCCTGTAAAGCCTTTTTTTTAAGATAGTTACATCTTGTTATCTTGCTTAAAAACCATCGTTTTTCATTTTTTATCTTAGCTACTATTGTTTTGCCTCGCTTTGAACTGCTTGTTTTTCAAACTAGATTTTGATTGTGGTATGGTGATACCGAACTTACCTGCCTCGCCTGCGACCAGCCCGACGACCATGCTAACGCGGTGAACTACGACACCTACGACAAGCTCTTGCCAAAAGGTGCTACAGAGCAGCGATAATTATTGCACGACTGGTTACAGTGTGCAACAGGTTCCGGGGCTAGTGTATTGGAATGCAATCCACCTCATGTCTGATTTTCTCAAGACACCCCCATTGCCAGCAAGGCTATAAACAAACGTAGTCAATCTGCGTTATGATGTGCGTCTTGGCACTGGTTTGCAGGGTCAGTGTTCGTTGTTTTTATACTTTTAAACTTAATCTTTCATCGGAGAAGATACATGTCCGACCTGGTTCCTGTTCGTCGCGCGTTGATTTCGGTCAGCGACAAGACCGACCTAATCCCCTTTGCCAAAAGTCTAGCAAAATTTGGTGTCCAACTTATCTCAACAGGAGGCACAGCCAAAGCGCTAACTCAAGCAGGCTTGGAAGTCACCCCCATCGATGAAGTCACCGGCTTCCCAGAGATGATGGATGGCAGACTCAAAACGCTGCACCCGCGCGTCCACGGCGGGCTACTAGGACTCCGAGATAATGATAGTCACGTTGCCTCTATGAAAGAGCGTGGCATTGAGCCTATCGACTTGGTTTGCGTCAATCTGTATCCCTTTGAACGCACGGTCGCTCAAGAAGACGTTGCTGAAGATCAAGCCATTGAACAAATCGACATCGGAGGCCCGAGCATGCTTCGCTCAGCATCCAAGAACCATGCGTTTGTCACCGTCGTCACCAGCCCATCACAATATGACGCACTGATCAATGACCTAACCGCTAACGAAGGTGCGACAACACTAACCATTCGCAAGCGTTTTGCAGCAGCAGCCTTTGCTCGAACCGCTGCGTATGACACGGCTATTGCCCAGTGGATGCAAAACCGTCTAGACAATAATGCACAGGATTGCACCTTCGGATCAACCTTGCTTATTCGGATGGATCGTGCTTCTGAATTGCGCTACGGTTAAAACCCACACCAAAAAGCAGCACTCTACAAAGACCCCAACTGCACCGAAGCCAACGTCGTCAATGCCAAGCAACTCCATGGCAAACAACTGAGCTTCAATAATCTCTACGATGCCTCAGCAGCATTGGAACTGGCTAAAGAATTTTCTAAGCCTGCCGCTGTCGTCGTCAAACACACCAACCCTTGTGGCTGCGGTGTGAGCGATGATCTGAAAACTGCATTTGAAAAAGCTTATGCCGGAGACCCCATGGCTGCCTTTGGCGGGATCGTTGCTGTTAATCGTAAAATCGACATCGCAACGGCTCAAAGTATCACCGAAGGACAAAAGTTTTTGGAAGTCATCGTCGCACCTGACTATGACGAGGACGCACTTAAAATACTTTCTCAACGTTGGAAAAATGTGCGACTGCTTGCTGTAGGCGACATTGATGATCCGAATCATCGTGACCCAAGCCAAGCAGACTTCAAACGTATTCTCGGCGGCGTGCTGGTTCAACAACGTGATCTGGTGGACATGATGCCCAAGGATTGGAAGCATGTTGCAGGCCCAGCCCCAACAGACGACCAACTTGCAGACCTTGCCCAAGCATGGATATCAGTTAAACATGTCAAGTCCAATGCCATCACATTAGCGCACAACGGCACACCTGTCGGAGCAGGCGCGGGCCAAATGGACCGCGTTGAATCTTGCAAAATTGCAATTCAAAAAGCCAACGCTCGTGACGAAAATCGATCACAAGGCGCAGCCGCAGCATCGGATGCTTTCTTCCCATTCCGTGATGGCCCGGACCTGCTCATCGGAGCAGGCATCAAAGCCATCGTCCAACCGGGAGGCTCAAAACGTGATGACGAAACCATCGCCGCATGCATTGACGCGGGCGTGACCCTCATGTTCACTGGCCGACGTCACTTCCGCCATTGACCTAATATGCCTCACTGACCAACCCATAAAAAAACGCAGGTTCAAGTCTTACACTTGAACCTGCGTTTTTATTTTATGAACTCACAAAAGCTTTTTCTATTTTCGAAAAAACTTCCGAGGACTTCCGGAGGAACTTCCGGGGGGGGGTTAGAGATCGCTTGGATCATAGATCCACTGTTCCAATGTTCGGTCGTAGTCAATCAAGTCCGCAGCATCAAACCAGAGAGCCAATTCACGCTGGGCTGATTCAGGACTATCCGAGCCGTGGATCATGTTAAAACCACCGCTCATCCCAAAGTCACCACGCAGGGTTCCGGGTTCAGCTTTTCGGCCATTGGTCGAGCCAATGAGCTTGCGGCAGACGGACACTGCATCAATGCCACGAATCGCCAAAACCAATACGGGGCTGCTGGTGACGAATTTAATCAGGCCATCATAAAACGGTTTGCCGTTGTGTTCTGCATAATGCTTTTGTGCCGTTTCTAAAGGGATCATCATGAACTTCATGCCTACAAAACGCAGACCTTTACGTTCAAAACGTGCGATAATTTGTCCCATCAAGCCTCGCTGTACAGCATCAGGCTTGAGAATAATCAGTGAAGTTTCCATGTGGTGATATCCTTATCTATACCCAACGGGTATCATTTCGTCCGCGTTGAAAACGCTTTGGAGGCCTAAGACAACAGACCGCGTACACAAGCAACAGGACAAGGTCATTGACGAGGGGTCTATTTGAGTTATTTCAAATGACTAAACTATTTTACCCTCAGTAATAGTGTGTGTGTTATCGCCGAAATGGTTTCGCTTTGCAAATGTTCTCTTCAAATCACCACACATCGTCCCTGAACCTGCAAGCATGAGCTTGTTCGGATTAGGAAATCGCTATTGCTAGCGGGCCGTAAGACTCGCAAACGCCGAGCATAAAATCAGCAAAATAAAAATC
>JAESSU010000190.1 GCA_016763955.1 Phycisphaeraceae bacterium
ACACGACATTCATATTGACAGCCATGGCAACATCGTCACACCAAACCGCATCATCGCTAAAGCATCACGCACCGAAGTTGCGACCCATTGGTTTAGCCCGCCGCCACAAAAAATGCTCGACGAACTAATCGCTCAGAGACATCTGACCCTTGAGCAAGCTCAACTGGCCCGACAGATTCCCATGGCTCAAGATCTCACCGCAGAAGCAGACTCCGGCGGACACACCGACAATCGCCCAGCCATCACGCTCTGGCCGACGATGATCGCACTGCGAGATCAATTACAAACGCAATTTGGTTACACGCAAAAACTCCGTATCGGAGCGGGCGGCGGCATCAGCACCCCCACCTCAGCAGCAGCAGCCCTAGCCATGGGCGCAGACTTCCTAGTCACCGGCTCAGTCAACCAGGCATGCTGTGAATCAGGCTCCTGTGACTATGTCCGCAACGCACTAGCCCAAGCTCAACAAGCGGACATCACCATGGCCCCGGCAGCAGACATGTTTGAAATGGGTGTCAAACTACAAGTCCTCAAACGAGGCACGATGTTCCCCATGCGAGCAAACAAACTTTACGAACTCTACAAAACCTACAACAGCATTGACGAAATTCCCGCATCCATTCGTGCCAACATTGAAAAAACAATTTTCTTACAACCCCTAGAAACCGTCTGGGAGCAAACACGTGATTTTTTCCTCAAACGTGAACCGACCCAAGCTCAAAAAGGCGACCGTGATCCAAAGCACAAAATGGCTTTGATCTTTCGCTGGTATCTTGGACTTAGCAGTCGCTGGGCAAATGCTGGAGACCTTTCACGCAAGATGGATTTCCAAATCTGGTGCGGGCCAGCCATGGGCGCATTTAATCAATGGGTCCAAGGAAGCTTCCTTGCCAAGGCAGACAATCGAGACACTGTAACCGTAGGCTTAAATCTGCTCTACGGTGCTGCGGTCACATCACGAATCAACATGCTTCAAGCCCAAGGGGCCAAGCTCGACGAAACCATCAAACATGTGACACCCCAAACACGCGACGCAATGGAGGCATATTGCAAGTGAGTTCCAAAACCCCACCCCCGGAAGTCTTGAAAGTAATCAACGCGCCCTTCACGCCAGTACCTCTGGCAATTGTGGGCATGGGCTGCTTGTTCCCCAAAGCAGACAACCTCTCTGCTTACTGGTCGAACATCCGTGATGGTGTTGATGCAATCACCGAAATTCCAGCTACACACTGGAACGCTAATGATTATTTTGATGATGACAAAAACGCTCCGGACAAGACCTATGCCAAGACCGGCGGGTTTATCAATCCACAAGCATTTGATCCGTTGCACTATGGTATCTCGCCCAACAATTTTGAAGCCACCGACACCACACAACTGCTAGGTTTGATGGCATGTGAACAAGCATTACTCGATGCAGGTTATGCCACCGACAAAGCAGGCAGTGATGGTAAAAAATTCGACCGAGACCGTGCCAGCGTCATCATGGGTGTCACCGGCACACTCGAACTGGTCATCCCACTAGGAGCGCGCCTCAGTCATCCACTTTGGAAAAAAGCACTCACAGATGCCGGTGTCGATCAGGAAACTTCAACAGATGTCATCGCACGCATCAGTGAAGGTTATGTCCCCTGGCAAGAAAATTCATTCCCCGGTTTACTGGGCAATGTCGCAGCAGGTCGCATCGCCAACCGATTTGATTTAGGAGGCACCAACTGTGTCGTCGACGCAGCATGTGCAAGTTCACTTTCAGCAATGCACATGGGCATTATGGAGCTTTACACCCACCGCGCAGACATGGTCATCACCGGCGGGCTAGACACCTTCAACGACATCTTCATGTACATGTGCTTTAGCAAAACGCCGGCGATGAGTCCGTCAGGCCACGCACGCCCCTTTGCCAAAGGTGCTGATGGCACGATCCTCGGAGAAGGTCTAGGCGTCTCCGTCATCAAACGTTTAGAGGATGCCCAACGCGATGGCGATCAAATCTATGCCATCATCAAATCCATCGGCACATCCAGTGACGGACGCGGCAACGCAATCTACGCACCAAGTGATGCGGGTCAAGCCAAGTGTCTAAAAGATGCCTACAAACAAGCTGGTATCTCACCACGGGACATTGACCTCGTTGAAGCACATGGCACAGGAACCAAGGCAGGCGACGCGACAGAAGTCAATGCCATCAATGAAGTCTATCGTGATGCAAGCGATCAGCAGGCATGGGCAGCCATCGGCTCGGTCAAGTCAATGATCGGTCACACCAAGTCCGCAGCAGGCAGTGCAGGTTTCATCAAAACGGCCATGGCATTGCATCACAAAGTTTTGCCCCCAACAATCAAAGTTGACGAACCGGCAGACTTACTTAAACCCTACACTTCGCCGTTGTATGTCAACACCATCAAACGCCCATGGGTCAGCCGTCTAGATGGCTCACCTCGCCGGGCAGCATTGTCCGCGTTTGGCTTTGGTGGCAGCAACTATCACGCAGTGTTAGAAGAGTACACACAATCTGCAAAACCCACCGACTGGGATGGCAACGTGCAGATCATCGCACTTGGTAGCGACTCAACGGACACGATCAAAAAGCAGTCGATCAACTCGACGTAAATAGCGATTGGAACACACTCCGCAGTCTTGCTGCACAATCACGCAAAACTTTTGATAGCTCAGCCAACGCACGTTTATTACTGGTCATCACCAAAGATCAAACCGATCTTGCCAAGCTCATTGCAACCGTCAACAAACAACTCACAAGCAACACGCCCACATGGCAAACCCCAGACGGTGCGTTCTTTGGTTCAGGTCAATCCCAAGGTAAACTTGCAGTTCTTTTCCCCGGTCAAGGCGCTCAATACCTTGGCATGCTCCGCGACATGGCTTGCCAATTCCCGCAAATGCTCAACGCATTGGAACTAGGCAACAGCACCTTTGGCAACGCGACCCCCAACCAACGACTCAGCGATTTGATCTACCCCATTCCCGTCTTCACTGATGAAGATAAAGAATCGCAAAACGCAAAACTCAACGACACCGCCAACACCCAGCCCGCACTAGGAGCTGTGAGCCTCGGTGCTTGGCAAACGCTTAAAACCTTTGGCATTCACGCAGACTTTACGGCCGGCCACAGCTTCGGTGAACTCGTCGCATTACATGCAGCAGGACGCATCAGTGAATCCGACTTGCTACGCCTGTCACTGATCCGCGGTCAACTCATGGCATCCGGGGGCGAGACTTCCGGGGGTGGCAGCATGATGGCGGTGATGTTAGATAAACCTGCGGTCGAAAAATTCCTTGCAGATCACAAACTCACTGACATCGTTATCGCCAACCACAACAGTCCCCAGCAGGTTGTCATCTCCGGGCTGACGGATCAGATTGACCTTGCTAAAAAGCTGTTTAAAAAACAAAAGACGCGATGTAAAAAGCTAGCTGTTTCTTCTGCATTTCACAGCCGCTTTGTGGCTGACGCTGCAAAGCCGTTTGGTCAAGCATTAGCCCAAGTTGATTTTACCCTTACTGCCACACTGGTTTTTGCAAACACCACTGCTAAGGCCTATCCCGATGATGCCGTTGCTTGCCGTGATCTTTTGGCGAACCAACTTGCAAGTCCCGTCCGCTTTGTCGAGCAGATTCAGAACCTTCACAACGCGGGTGCTAGCACGTTTATCGAAGTTGGCCCCAACCGTCATCTCACAGGCATGGTCGATGCGATTCTCGATGGCAAAGATCACCAGACTTTCACCCTTGACGCATCAGTGGGCCGTAAGTCCGGTCAGTTTGATTTAGCTCAACTGCTCGCAGGTATCGCTAGCACCGGGCAAGCTATTGACCTTACACAATGGGATAGTCAATGGCTTGATCATGTGGCCAACCAACCCAAACGTAAAAAGGGATTCACCCTTCCGGTTTGTGGTGCGAACACCAAACCCAAACCTTCGGAGCGTAAACCTGTGCCACCTAAACCGCGTGTGCAGACTTCGACACCCTTAAACAACCCACCTTCGGAACCACTTTCAGAGCTTCCGGGGACACAACCCCTCAACACCACGAGGTCAACCGTGACACAACCACCCCCTAATAACGGTCAAGCCCCCGCTGTCAGTCAGCAAGCTTTGGCCTTTGCACAGCAGAGTATTTTAAGTCTGCAACAACTTCAGCAGCAGACCGCATCGCTGCATCACCAATACCTGCTCGGACAAGAAGCCAACCAACGCACCGTTGAGATGCTCATCCAACAGCAGATGCAGTTGATCAATCAGCCGGGCGTGCAACTTGAGCCTATGCAGTTTGCATCACCGCAGCCCGCAGCACCCCTGCCTCAGTTTACTGCGCCTTTGCAACCTGTGATC
>JAESSU010000016.1 GCA_016763955.1 Phycisphaeraceae bacterium
TAAACAGCTTGTATTTCAAAAAGGGGTAAACATATTGCTTATAGACCCTTGGAATATGTTAGACCGCAGCGCCCAGCGTGATTTTACTAGCCTATAGCACAACCTTACCGCGACGCGTGTTATTGATCCTACTGTTGGGCATTCTGAGCATCTGGGGGACCGCACTGTGGGAATACCATCGTTGGTCAATCCAAAATCGCGGGCATCATCATATGCAACAAGCCACTGATATCGCCACACATTTCAAACGGTACGAAACCGTGCTGTTGGGGTGTCGAGGTTTATATCTTGCAAGTAATGAGGTGACGCAATCGGAATGGGCTACCTATGTCAACAGTTTGCAAATCGGAGAAAACTATCTCGCTCTCACTGACTTAGCCATCATCCGTCTTGAATTGCTCCCCTCTCAATCTGCAATTCCCAACAAGATCAATGCCAACTCGGAAAACTGGCAGGCAATCGTTCAGCAACATTTCTTTTTCCGTGACGAGCATCCCCATGCCATCACTCGCTTTGATATGTCAAAGAGCATTCGTCACAAACTTATCGACAGTGCGATGAATAACAATTTCGCTTGTCTGCCAACGATCCCAACTTGGCAATATTCCCAAAACGCGGCCACGTTACTGTTACCACTTTTCAAAAAAAGTCGCGATAAAAATGGCTCCAAATCTCGGATCCAAGATCTCGAAGGTTGGATCGCGGTCACGGTGGATCTAAATATCATTCTGGTGTCAGATGAACTACACCTGCCGTCCAAGGAAGATATCAAAATGCTGTATATCAACTCGGAAGATCTAACCGGAAAGCAGATTTCCCTAAAAAATCTACCGCCAAAGATAAACGGCAATATGGCTCAAAGCACACATGATATCGCAGGCAGTACATGGACAATCCAAATCACCCACCAGACCGCCTCGGCAATGAGTCTGGTTCTCGTGCTCCTCAACAGTATCTTCATCGCCAGTACCATCATCAGCCTGCTGATCAGCAGTCTATTGGGCGCGAGCATTGCCAGTAACCAACATGCCATGCAAATCATTGCCATCAAGAGCAAGGCACTTGAGGACTCGGAACAACGGACACGCAGTATCCTCGACACGTCCAATGACGCTTTTTTTACTTATACTTCTTCCGGGCATATCATCGACTGGAGTCGTCAAGCTCAAAAACTCTTTGGTTATGAGAAGCACGAAATCATCGGCCAAATACTAACGCAAACCCTCCTACCAAATCACAAGCAGCAAAATCACCCCGTTGATAGCCTTCACAATATCTTCACTGGCAATGGAATTGGCCAGCGGGTAGAACTCACCGCGCAGGATCGCGTAGGCAAGCTCTTCCCCGTCGAACTGTCCATCTCCTCAATGCAATCACCTCAAGGCATTGCCTTCAATGTTTCTATTCATGACATCACCCCACGCAAGCAACTAGAAACTCAATTAGCGCACGCTCAGAAGCTCGAATCCATCGGCGGACTGGCCGCAGGCATCGCTCATGAGATCAACACGCCCACGCAGTATGTCGGCGACAACACGCGGTTCCTCAAAGATGCCTTTTCTGAATTAGAAGAAGCACAAACGGCATTACTGACATTCGTGGATTCCATCAAAGACGATCCGCAAACGCACGAATCCCTGCAACAACTCAAGCAACGCCTTGATTCCCTGGACATGAAATTCTTACGTGAAGAAATCCCTTTGGCCATCGCCCAGTCACTCGACGGGATCAACCGCGTGGCTGAAATTGTCCTATCAATGAAAAATTTTGCCCATCCCGGCACGCAAACCAAACAACTCAGCGATCTGAACCAAGGCATTCAAAGCACTACCGTGGTGAGTCGCAATGTCTGGAAATATATCGCCAAACTCCAAACCGAATTTGACCCAAAGCTACCTCAAATCAACTGCACCCCCGGTGAAATCAATCAAGTTATTCTGAACCTGATTGTCAATGCTGCACATGCGATTGAAGAAAAACAGAAAGCAACCCAAAATGATGCACCCGGCCTGATCACCTTCACCACTCAGATGGCCGACCAACACGTCCGCATCCAAGTAAAAGACACGGGGAATGGCATCCCCGAATCAATCATAGCCCGCGTGTTCGACCCCTTCACCACCACCAAAGCCGTCGGGCACGGTACAGGGCAGGGGCTGGCCATCGCACACACAGTGGTTGTCGACAAACATCAAGGCAAGATCAGCATTGAAACCGAGGTTGGTGTTGGAACCACCTTCACAATCTTGCTACCGATTGATTCAGAACTATCTAAAAATAATAACGAAGACGAGCCCCAACAGCTCCCAATCACTTCACAACAAACGGGGGGAGAATAAAAGATGGAAAATAAAATCACCATTCTATTTGTCGATGATGAACAGAACATCCTTCAAGGTCTGCGCCGGTTACTGCGGGGACTTCGCGATACATGGAACATGCATTTTGTTTCAAGTGCCAAAGAAGCTTTAAATTTACTACACGACAACCGCTTTGATGTCATTGTCAGTGACATGCGTATGCCGGAGATCGATGGTGCGGAACTACTGGCACAAGTCAAGCAACTTTACCCACACATGGTTCGCATTGTTTTATCGGGATACAGTGACCAGACCATGTCGCTTCGTGCCGCCGAGTCAGCTCACCGCTATCTGTCAAAGCCATGTGATGCTGGTGACTTGCGACAGACGGTCCTCAAAATTCTTGCGGTGCAACAATCGCTTCATTCCCAAGAACTTGCGCACCTTGTCACTCAAATCGACTCCCTCCCATCTCAGCCAACGATGTATCAGGAACTCTCGGCAGTACTTCAACGCGAGTCATCCAGCGTGCAAATTATCAGTCACTGCATCAAAAAAGATCCAGCTTTGACAGCTAAAATATTGCAACTGGTCAACTCCAGCTTCTTTGGACTTCGCCAGGAGGTCATCAATGTCAGTGACGCTGTAAAGCTATTAGGCCACGTGTTGATCCGTTCCATCGCTTTGTCGACCAACCTGTTTCGTGAGTTTGAAAACCAGCATCCGGGTTTGATCAATCTATACGATCATAGTTATCAAGTCGCCAACGTCGCACGCCATATCGCCATGAAGCAGAAGCTCTCCAGAGAGATGACGGATGCTGCGTTTACAGCGGGCCTACTACACGACACAGGTAAAATGATTCTTTCATCTCGACTGCCAGAGGTGTACACCGATGTCCTCAAAGAAGTGCACGAAACCGGTCAGCCCAGTTGGGAGATTGAAAAAACAAAACTTGGATTCAACCATGCCGACATCGGCGGTTATCTGCTTAAACTTTGGGGTTTGCCTGACCATATCGTAAGTACGGTGCTGTTTCATCAGGAACCTGCAAAAAGTCATGAGACGCAATTCACATTGCTCGCAGCAGTCCATGCAGCGAATCACATTGTGAATAAAATGAATCATCCCGCCAAGCCAAATCGTCTGGATCATGAATATCTCCAGCAGCTTGGTATCACCGACACTATCCGTCAGTGGGAAACCTCCAGCATCGAATCCCATGCAGCAGAGGGAGTAAAATTATGACTCAAGCAATTCCCATCGAAACCATTCTCTTTGTGGATGATGAACCCAATATACTCAACGGCATCCGTCGCCAGTTGCACAAGTCTTACAACATCACCACAGCTCAAGGCCCAATCAAAGCTTTGCAAGTCATCAAAAAAACTAGATCCCCCTTTGCTGTGATCGTAGTAGACATGCGTATGCCTGAAATGAATGGCGTACAACTGCTAGGCGAAATCGCCACACTCAGCCCCAACTCTGTCCGCATGATGCTCACCGGCAACGCGGATCAGCAAACTGCTACGGCCGCAATCAATCATGGCAATATTTTTCGTTTTCTCAACAAACCCTGCTCACCCGAACAACTCACTTTAGCACTCAATGCTGGAATCAAACAGTACCAACTGGTCACTGCTGAACGTGAACTGCTGGGAAAAACACTGCGAGGCAGTATCCGAATTCTCACGGAAATTTTGTCCATGGTGGACCCCCAGGGCTTTGGACGGACAGAACACATCCGCCAAAAAATCAAGTTGCTCATCCCACAATTGGAACTCGCCAAACCATGGGAACTAGACCTCGCGGCAATGCTCGCACCTCTTGGTGCAGTCACCATCCCACGGGACCTGATTATCAAGCAGGCCAATGACCAACCACTTCTGGCCAACGAAAGACAGGTACTCGACAGTATTCCCGCAGTGGCACATCGCTTGTTGCAGAACATCCCACGCATGCACGACATTTCACAAATCGTGCTCTATCAAAATAAAAACTTCGACGGAACCGGCTATCCGCAAGATGAAATACAAGGTGACCAAATCCCCTTGGGCGCCCGTGTCCTGCGTATTCTTTCAGACCTTACCGATCTGGAAGCACGCAACATGCCAGCTACGGAAATTGTCTCAACCCTGCGAAAAAAACAAGGCTACTACGACCCACATCTTCTTGTTCTGTCTCTAGGAACACTGACGCAAGCTCAGGCAACCATTCGAAAAAGCGTCTCCGTTTGGGATCTCTCCGCGGGATGGTGCTGGCCGAAGATGTCTGCATGTGCAACGGTGCATTGCTCATTCGCGGCGGGCAGATCGTTTCAAACACCCTCAAGGAACAACTACGTAACTATTGCTGCTCCGGAAGAATACACGAAAATATTATCGTGCTTGCTCAACCCACCGACGAAGAACTCCGAGCTTCAGCCTAATGGCGTTATACGCATCGTGTCTATTTTGTACGCGTCGGGCGATTCATAAGACTTTGTGACGCTTGTGTTCGCGATGTAAGTCACACACAAGTTTTAATCGTGAATGGTATTACACACATCCACCATCGCTTAATCCACTCGACCCCTACAAACAATACAGGCACCCTCGCGTCCGAAAATATGCTCGATACATCTATACAATGTCGATCCGTGAATTGTATGTTTCTGTTGTACCTTCGTAACCTCATACCTAAAGGACGCCAAAGATGACACATCATTCGGATCGCATTGTGTTCGTGGATGACGACCCCCATGTTTTACAAGCTTTGGAACTTTTATTACTTTCCCGAAAAAACACTTGGGAGATCCATTACTTAACCAGTGCTCAAGCTGCGCTACGGCTCATGGATGATCAGCATGTTGACGTTCTGGTCACGGATATGATGATGCCCATCATGGATGGCACGACGTTGCTAAGCCATGTGGTTAAAAATCATCCTGAGATTTTTCGCGTGGTCATGTCCGCGAGTCAGGATCGCACACGAACATTACAGAATTTGGATTTGATCCATCAATATTTGCCTAAACCTTGTAACGGTCAAGCCCTGATTCATGCGGTGACGCGCGCTTGTGAATTGCGTAAGTTGGTGACCAATAATGAACTCAAACGTCAGATCGCCCGCATTCACACGTTGCCCTGCCGTCCAGAGTCCTATCAGCAATTGCGTGTGTTACTCACCCGACAACCGTATCAACATGCCGCAATTAGTCAGGTGATCCGCCGCGATCCGGGAATGTCCAGCAAGCTGCTTCAGTGGGTCAACTCAAACTTTTTTGGAATCAATCAACGAGTCACCCAAGTACACCAAGCGGTGAACCTGCTGGGGCCTGAACTACTTTATGATGTTGTTGAGAAATTCAATGCTTTTAACGAACCCTCTGCATTAAGCCCAAGCCAAATTGAATACAACAAACTCAGCGACCACAGCAGCCGTGTTGCAGCCTTTGCCAAAGCCATCATGGTTGGACAAGAGCACACGGACTCTCAAGCCGCTGAAAGCGCGTATACCGCAGGCCTGCTCCACGATGTGGGCAAACTGGTCATGGTGGAACACTTCGGCATACGTTATACCCAACTGATGCAAAAATCACAGGTCGCAGGTATGGAACTGCGTGAACTGGAAATCAGTGAACTGGGTGTAAGCCATGCACAAGTCGGCGCATACTTACTAGGACTCTGGGGACTGCCCGATAGTATCATTGATGCCGTGGCAAACCATGATCAACCGCCCATGCCCACACAAGACGGCATGACGATTCAAGCAGCAGTCTACCTAGCGAACATGATGGACCAAAATGAAGAAGGCCCACGCCAATTCCCCACCAACCAAGTCATAGACCCAGACCTGCTGCTTAACCATCTGAAGATGAACACAATGGACTACCTAGATAAGACACTGTGCCTCGCAGCTTAGAAAATGACAACGATCAACAAACATCCGACCCGCAGGAATTGGCATTGGCCACTTCCTGCGGCTTTTTTACACATTCTCAATACTGTGGGAAACCCAAAGATTCCTGCGCGAACAGCCCTATCCAAGATAAAAAGATAACACTTTGGGGTCAAAAAAAACAGGCTCCGCGGTTAAACCCAGAGCCTGTTTTAATCATTCGATATCAGTTAGCTCAACCCACCCACTAGACAGATTCGCTGAGCTTAATTAATTAGCGTTTTTCAATCGGAACATAATTGCGTTCATTGGCTCCGACATAAATCTGACGCGGACGAGCAATGCGGCCTGTCGGATTATCGTAAGCCTCTTTCCAGTGTGCAATCCAACCGGGCATCCGGCCAATGGCAAACATCACTGTGAACATTTCCAATGGAATACCCATGGCACGCAAAATAATGCCCGAGTAAAGGTCCACGTTAGGATACAAGTTGCGATCCTTAAAGTAACTGTCATTTAATGCGACTTCTTCAAGTTCACGGGCCATGTCCAACAATGGGTCTTGAACACCCAATTTTGCCAAAACAATGTCAGCAATACCTTTGAGGATTTTCGCGCGCGGATCAAAACTTTTGTACACGCGATGACCAAAGCCCCAGAGCAATTCTTCTTTATTGCGGACACGTTCGAGATACTTGTCCATGGGCATCTTCTGATCTTTGATGTACTGAAGCATCTTAAGCACAGCCATGTTCGCACCCCCGTGCTTAGGCCCCCACAAGGCACACACACCTGCTGAGCAGCTTGCAAAGAGATTCGCACCACTAGAAGCGACCATTTTCACGGTACTTGTTGAACAGTTTTGTTCATGATCCGCGTGCAGAATCAAAAATAGACTCAATGCTTTGGTCACATCTGGATCCGGCTCATAGTTCTTAAAAGGAACTGAGAACATCATGTGCAAGAAGTTATTGCAGTAAGAAAAGTCCGGACGTGGATAGATGATCGGTTGCCCCACAGAAGCTTTGTGAGCTGCTGCTGCAATGGTGCGCACTTTGGAGATTAGTCGTGCGGCAGCTGAATCAAAATTCGTATCATCTTCCATGGTCATCACATCGGGGTGATAGCAACTCACCGCGTTGATCATGGCTGAAAGGATTGCCATGGGATGTGCATTGGAAGGGAAGCCGTCAAAATTTTTGTGTAGACCTTCGTGAAGCATTTCATGATCGGTGAGCATGCCACGGAAACGAGTCAAACGGGCCTCATTGGGAAGTTCGCCATCGATGAGTAACAAAGCGGTTTCAATAAACGTGCTGTTCTCTGCGAGTTGTTCAATGGGGATGCCCCGGTAACGCAGGATGCCATTTTCGCCGTCGATATAAGTGATCGCTGACTTACAGGAACCCGTGTTGCCATAACCATCGTCTAAGGTGATATAACCGGTTTGTGCTCGCAATTTGGAAATGTCCAAACCCCGTTCATTCTCCGTACCTACCACGATAGGCAGGTCTATTTCTTTATCACCTAAATTTAATTTTGTGGTCTCACTTGCAGTTGCAGTCATCTTACTCCTACCTGTCTGACGAAGGTTATTAGTGTTACTAGAAACAAATAATACCGTAAATGCTGCTAGACGGACAGTCGGGTCTCTAGAACAATTTAAACAAAGAATCTGAACTTGCAATATTTCATTGAATGTTCATTTTATTCATCTTAGCACCCGGTGCAATGACTCGCTAGTCTCCCTAAGGAGATAATGACTAAATCGGGCAAAAACGGTGACTCATCATTCTTATACCAATCGTCAATGAACTCATCCTGTCGCATGTCTACGCGGCGGCTTGTTTAAGGCTCCAAAGCGTTTTCGACGCAATCAGAATCATACCCGGTGGGGCTAAGTGACTCACAATTAAAAATGGCGTTCACCTTGTACCGTAGTGACCACAGCCCTATTTCACGACCGTGCTCTGAGCACAACAAGCCCAACCAAGCGTTCATTAATTACTGAGCCGTTTTCCAGCTGGCTTTAAACTGCTTGATGGACGCTGCAATTTTATCACTCAGATCACTGTTGATGGCTTGAGCTTGAACCAGTTCTTCACGAACAGCACTGCCAGCAGCCTTAAAGTGTTCAAGCAACTTAACAGCGAAAACGGGAACCTCATTCTTAGATAGGTCATCAAGGTAGCCCTTGGAACCTGCAAAAATTTGAAGCACTTCGTCAATGACATCCATTGGGACGTACTGTGACTGTTTAAGCAATTCAACCATCGCTGCACCACGATCAAGCTGACGCTTAGTCGCGGCATCAAGGTCTGTACCTAATTGAGCAAACGCTTCAAGTTCGCGAAACGCTGCTAAGTCCAAACGCAGTGTGCCAGCGACTTGTTTCATTGCCTTAATCTGTGCATTACCACCGACGCGAGAAACCGAAATACCCACGTTAATCGCTGGACGAACACCTGCGAAAAACAGCTCGGGTTCCAGATAAATCTGGCCATCGGTAATCGAAATCACATTGGTTGGGATGTATGCAGAAACGTCGCCTTCTTGCGTTTCAATGATCGGAAGAGCAGTCAAAGAACCGCCACCATTTTCATCTGAAAGCTTCGTTGCA
>JAESSU010000191.1 GCA_016763955.1 Phycisphaeraceae bacterium
ATGGATTTGTTTTGTCCAGCCGCGCCCGTCACTAATCCCCAATCCCAACGATACTTTGGCAGGTTGATTGGTATCACTAACAAACCGCATCTCAAAACTAATCTGATATTGAACCGCTCCTTGTGTGGGACGCAGCACCTTAGGCAGCTGAACTTTAAATAGGTTGGGGTAGCGGATTTTAGTCACTTGATCAAGCTGGATAGTTAAACTACGCGGCCCTTGCTTTTTAATCTTGCCGTTCCACTTAAGAGGCATTACGTTCAAATTTGGTATGCCTTGCGATAATAAATCACCCCCTTCAACTGCTGCCGCTGGCTGGTAACGATCTCCTTTTGCTGGTGCTGTATGTCCAAAGCCTTGATAAGGAACACGCGGCTCGCCACGGACGTCCACCTTGATTAGCAGATCACCAAAGTGATCTGCCCATAAACGAAATAGTGGGTACGCAGGCATCGCGAGCAACGACTCATCTGTTTTGCCTTGCACCATGCCAAAGTAGCTATTAAAAAACTGCCAAAAATTCGCAAGGATAATATTATTCTCAGGCTTTAGTAGAATACGTAAATACTCTGCATTAAAAAAAGCTGGCGCATAGGAATGGATATATTGCTTAGGCTTATTTTGAACAAACATGCCATTGAATTCTGTAATCGCCAGCGGGATGTTGCGGCCGGTTTCCTTATAAATTCTATGCCGTAACTCTCGTAACCAATACTCAAGCTGCTCTGAAGCAGGAAGTACTGCGGACAAAATCCGATCTTCATCGACATCCATGTCATTGCCTTTGTAACCCACGCAATAAGTATGCGTAATTCCAAAGTCCATCAGGTCACCAACGGCCCCAAGCACTTGCTTGTTCCATGGGTGGCTAGCGAGCACCGGATAGTTCATTAGAACCACGCCGATCTGAATGGTCGGGTCCACTTTTTTCATGGCCACAATGGCATCTTTGGCATACTTCGCATAGGTATATTCATTGTGCCTCTCAGCGCCTCTGCCTTTAAGTTTTTTTACCCAGCTTTCATTGCCTAGCTCAAAATATTTAACGCCATAAGGCTCAACATGCCCCCACTGGACGCGCTTTTGAGCCCAAGGATATTTCGCAGTCGCAGGCATATTTAAGTATTCCACCATGTCTGCAAGGTCTTGAGTCGTTCCGATGTATTCAGTGACCACGATTTGCGCCTGCGCACCGGCAGCTTTACAAACCTGCATATATTCATCTAAGCCAAACTGGAAATTTGGCCGTTCACTAATTGGCCCCACCGTTTTTTTCCAGTCGTGCCCTTGCGTGTTTAGTCCATCGGGGTAACGCAAAATTGTAGGATTAACCCCTTTTAAAAAAGCAATCGCATTAGTCGATGGCCTACGATGCTCTGGGTCCCACATCCCTTCACTTTGGTTCGTGATGTATTGGTCATGTGTGTCCGTAAAAACATCCTTGCGATCTGCGCCGCGAACCACTTGGCCAAACACTTTTCGGTTCACGGGTCCAAGTATTGTTTTTGCATCAATCACAATCGCTGGTTTTGCGGGCACTTCTGATGCCTGATTATCTTGCGCTATCGACGTACATGAAACGGCAAAAAGTAACACACAACATAGGCTCACAAAAACTGAAAATTGTAAAAAACGATTCATAATAACTCCGCTATATTCAATTAAAATAGATGATAACTTTGAAAACCCATCTCTGTTTTTACCACCAAGACACCAAGATCGCAGAGTTTAAATCCAAGATAATACTATTGAAAAACAAGGAAAAATATCTGCCTTGTTAATCTTAGTGTTCTGGGGTCTTGGCGTTCCGGGGGATTGGCGGTTAAAAATCAACTAATGAACTACACTCAAGGCTTAAAATTGAGTTCTTCTTCGGTAATCTCGTTTTGCATATCTTGACGAAGAGTTTGGACATGGCCATCTAGATACAGCATATTGCCAGTTGCTCCACCACGATGTCGATAAGCGATAGCCGTATTTAGTAATCCACTAGAAAGCATGTAAAAGTAGGGATCGGACCATTTATTCGTGGTTGATTCAACGGCATCGGTAAAGTACATTTTGCTTGACTGCTGTGGGATAGAGTCTAGTTTCCATGAAACATCTCTATCGGTCACCCACAACCAATCACCTTTTCGGCCGGTATTAACAGCAAAATCTCGTATCGCCTTGGCTTCATAAGCTAGATCTGCGGTAGGACAAATGAATCGACGGTATGAGGTGGTGGTATTTGATATTTCGTAAGTTTTGAAAATCTTAAAAAAATCGGCTCGGGCTCTGGGCATATAAGATTCATAGTCATTAACGTATTGGTAAAACATCAAACCGACTTGTTTACGGGCTGCTTTGCACTGTACATCACGAGCGGCGTCCCGGGCTTTACCTAACGCTGGCAACAGAATCGCAATTAAAAGTGCGATAATAGAAATGACCACAAGTAATTCAATAAGCGTAAAAGCCCGACTTTGATTTTGAACCTGTTTGATGCGAGATATTGCATTAATTGATTTCATAATTGTTCTCCTCTAATCATTAAAAAGTACATTGGCACTGTTTTGTTACTTTATCGCACGGATTGAACACTCTGCCTGGCTATCAGTTTAGATGACAGGCATATTGTTCGATGCGGGGTATTAGGGTTTTCGATCCGCTGGCGAAGTAGTAAGGCTGCGCGTTGACCTATTTGATTTAGATCACAACAAACTACAGTGACAGTCGGTTCCAATGCAGTAAAAAACGACATATCAGCAAAAAGCCCTATGACTGAGATATCGCGTCCGACTACTTTGCCAGCTTGCTGAACTGCTTTATAGATACCGAGCGTCATATGCGGATTCATGCCAATGATGGCGGTGAGATTCGGATACTCATCTAGCAGATATGCTGCGGCTTTTTGGCCGTTAAGCCAAGGCTGTTGACGATTCAAATCTGTTGCACTGATATGCGCAACAGCGATATCGTCCATCGACCTGCCAATAGGATTAAGTGCCAGATCAAAGCCTTGCGCGATTTCATTGTTAAAGTGATAATCCGTCTTGCTGTCAACACAGCCGATCTGTTTATGGCCGTGCGAGACTAGATGCTCCATTGCTATGCGACCGAGTTCCACACCATCTGCTACGACGGCATCAATATCTAGGCCCACGAGACTTCGCCCTACTTGGACAACTGGAATGCCTCGCTCACTAAACTTGACCACGGGGGCCATTTGTTCGACAAACGGCGGAGGCTGAATCAATACGCCAGCATACGATTGAGGATCCAAATCGTTGAGCAGAGACATTTCTTGGTCAAAATCATAATTTGCAGCGTGAAGTACCACCCGATACGGCGACTGCTCGACACCTGTTTGAACACCTTCAAAAATGTGCTGAATGTTTTCCATATGCCCCGTCGGCGTAACAAAGGCGATGTCCGACACGGCGACTCGGCTTTCAGACACAAACACACCCTTACGCGGCTGGCTCATTAGGAGCCCCTCGGCAATGAGCGTGTTGATTGCCTGGCGAACCAATCCAAGACTGCACTCAAACAAGATTGCAAGCTGCGAAAGACTTGGGAGCTTTTCACCGGTTTTTAGCTTTCCACTATGAACCTGACCACGAATCGTCTGCTTGATCTGGCTAACTCTTGGCATGCTGATGTCAGCGGTTTTCAATAAAGATGACGAATCTAGCATATGACATCCCAATTTCTTGAAATTAAACGGCCTAATCTATGCTATACCAGAAGTCTGGCAAGTCAAGCACAACCCTTTGTTTAATTTCATTTTCGCTAGCACTGGACACCATTTTCATCAATCCCTTTCATATATGTCTCAAAAAAACCATAAACAACCCTTGCAGAATCGCTAAACATGATATTGACTCGGCTTAGAGGCCTGCCTTAAACTGAGTTAACACAGATGAAAACTTAGCTTGACTTGCCTTAATTAGAAGGTACGATTACTAGTTATGAATAAGCGCCCTAATATTTTGTTTCTTTTCACCGATCAGCAACGTTTTGACACCATTGCTGCATTGGGCAATCCGATTATCAAAACACCCACGATGGATCGCCTTGTCCGAGAAGGAACCACTTTCACCCGTGCTTACACGCCCTCTCCGGTATGCGTCTCGGCGAGATGCTCGCTGGTCACAGGTTTGCCCCCGCATCAAAATGGTTGCTGGGACAACATGAACATGAGACAAGACCTTCCTAGCTTCATGGATAAACTCACAGCAACTGGCTACCAAACGCATGGTGTGGGCAAAATGCACTTCACGCCAACCGCTTCACGCATGTGGGGATTTGAATCACGAAACATCTCCGAAGAAGGTGCAGGTAAGGATGACTCCTTCTGTGAATTTCTCGTAAAAAATGACTACAGCCACGTCCATGCACCCCATGGCGTTCGCAGCGAATATTATTACATTCCCCAGCCATCACAACTGCCCGCTCATTTGCACCACACAGCTTGGACTGCAGATCGCTCAATCGACTTTATCAATCAACGAGACACGACCAAGCCCTTTTTCCTATGGTCAAGTTTTATTAAGCCTCACCCCCCGTTTGAATCTCCCACACCTTGGAGCATGCTCTACCGCACATCAGAAATGCCAGAGCCCAATCGTTTTGAGGGTATGGAAGATTTACAGACCTACTGGAACCATGCACAGAATCGCTACAAATACAAAGACGGTGGCTACGATGCACAGCTGATGCGGACGATGAAAGCAGCTTACTACAGTTGCATCAGCTTCATTGATTATCAAATGGGCCGGATCATTGAAACCCTAGGTGACGAAATCGACAACACACTGATTCTACTCTCAGCAGATCATGGGGAACTGCTCGGCGACTACGGCAGTGTCGGCAAACGCTGCATGCTCGATGCGGCTAATCGCGTGCCAATGATTGTGCGTTACCCCAAGAATTTCAAAGCTGGCACGCGATGCAATGTGCCCGTGTCGTTGGTGGATGTGTATCCAACTTTTTTAAGTACCGCTGAATGTGACAATCCTGTTATTTGCAATGAAGGTGCTCCTCTGAACCATATTGCTGATGGCAAGACGGATCGTGATGCAACCTTTAGCCAATTCCAAACGGGTTCTTATGGCTTGTACATGATCACCACGGAATCACACAAATACATTTACTCTGTTGCGGATAAGCGTGAGTTATTCTTTGATCTGCAAAACGATCCAAAAGAAACAAGAAACCTTGCAACTGATCCATCACAACAAGCCGTGTTTGAAAATCTAAAACAGCGATTGATCCAACGCATGTCTGAAGGTGATGATCAGAACTTAATTGTCACCAACGGGCAATGGACGGCATATGAAGGACACAATATGCCTGACGATCCAAACGCGGGCCTTCTCTATCAAGACCCACAAGGCACACAAGAACTCGTTGACGCATTGGGGCCGGACTATGCTCACACCATCACCAAGCCAGGCAAAGAATCCTCTGCGATGATCCGCACGTCTGACCGACATCAACCACTGTCGCAATAGCCAATTATTACATCAAAATAACTCGATAGCAAAAAGCCGCGATGTGATCATCGCGGCTTTTTTCTATTTCAACATAACCCGTGACATAACAATGCCACGGGTTTGTTAGGCCATTTACCATCCCACGGATGAGTGTTTACCTTGTTTGGTGATTTGCGTTTCATCTTCCCAAACTGCCAAGCCGGACTTCACATCGACTAGGGACATTTGGAAGGTAAAAGTGGTTTGACGAACTTTGCCCGCCTGCCCCTTATTTTCAATAATCTTAAAAGTCAGTGAATAGTCAACGACCAACAATTCAGGTGTCTGGACACTACGATCCGCAGGGGTGTTCTGCTGGGCATACTTGCTGGCAATATTACTTTCACCGCCAAGCTCACCTTGATCATTAATAGTGACAAGGGTCTGAGCAACACCTGCTTTGTTCAGGGTTACGCGGATTTTCTTGAGGACTTCATCACGGTCGATCTGCTGTGAAGTATTATTAACATAGCGGTCAATGGCAATGATTGATGGGCGTACAATCGTTTGGCCTGCAGCATTAGCATGTCTGCCTAGGCGACCAGAGTTTAAGAGTGACTGGGACATAGCAGCCGCTGCATCCGCAGCATCCTGAATATCCAAATGCTTAATGCTGGTAATCGTTTGCGTGCCCGCCGGATCAATGCGCCGGGCGTTGCCACTTTCACAACCGGCAAGCATCAAGCCGCCAAACGCCAAGGCTGTCACGAACAATTTGCATGTGTGTTTAGTCATGTGAGATTCCTTAAAAATTCAAAGTTGTATATGTGATAACTTCCGAAAGAAACTTCCGGGGAGGGTTAGCCTTTGGGTTCTAATAGTTTGAGGCGAAAATCGACTGCGTTTTTCGACGGAGCGGTCGCTTGAATCATAACCTTTTCTCGCCCTGCTAGTGAAACCTGCTTCCATGTGGACAGGGGCGTGTCGATGAGCATGCCATCTTGATCGACCCATTGAAAACGGTAATTAATTTTTTCTCGCTTGTTGGTGCCATTAAATAGTTGAGCTTGCACTTTAAGCAAACCGTCGGGGGTGTGAGCCGTGATAAGCGACTGCATATGTGCCTTATTGATCAGTGACATATCCGTTTCCACGCGCTTGTCATTGACCGTATGCACTACTGCCTGTGGGTCGTTAGGTTCATAGGTATTGACAGTCTGACAGCCTGCTACGGCTCCGACTAAAACACCTGTGAGTGTCAGTGTAGCGATGAGTTGGATGCGGCGTTTTGCCATGATGAGCTTCCTTTACCAAAAGAAAATTGTGATATTTCGTAAGGCACGTAAGGTGCAAGGGATCGGACATAGACCACATTGATCTGTTGAGAACTCAGCGACACAGAGGTCACCCCCGCTACATTTCCTTGCAACTCAATACGCCTGTTAGCAGGCGTTGGAAAACGGGCAATCTGAAACTGCTTGGGCAATGAAGCCCAAGTCCGCAGGTCCGCTTCATTGGTTGAGACTTGATACGCAGCTGTTGCAAGTCGGATAGCAAGTGCTTCCCAACTATTCTGATTGTTAATTGTCTGCTGCAAACCATAGGCCACAGCCGCTTTGGATGCTGCTGAAATGATGGTGCGGGTGATGATGATGGGCAGTTGATTATTAAACTCTTGGGCAACAATGCTATCCATGTCCGCAAGCAATTGCGTCCTGTAACGTCTGCCTTGGCTATGGACATTAAGCGTTCGCAAAAAGTTAGAATTCATAACCAGCTTCGGGAAGTTCACCCCCACATAATCCACATCACGCGCCACGAGAAAGACCGGGATATCCAACCGAATTTCACCGCGAATGGGCGCGGTGCCTGTGGCGAAAATGACATAGGTCATCGGCTCAACGGGTTTGCCATTTTGGATCGCCTGAATCATCGCAAGATCATCACGAACCATTTGATTCGCTGGCACCATCCCCAATGTCCGCTCCATCGATTTGCGAGCACGCTCTAAATCCGACCCGTCTGCTGCATCGGCGAAAAAGTAAAGACCTTGAAGCCACTCGGCAAAGGGATTCACATAATCTGCGTAGGCATGGTATTGACTGAGATTGCCATAGTGTTTTTTTAAATTGCTTAAAAAGCCTGGATCATTTTGTGTCCGCGCGACATCAACTCGTTTGTCACTAGCAACTTCACTAGAAACCTGCTGTGCTTTTTCAATTCGCTTGGCATTACGGTCCACCGCTTGAACCTGCCGATTGTATGCACGAATCAAATGCACTCTAGCTGCGGGGAAATTCCCCAACTGCATATTATTTAGTGCGCGATAAACACTGAGCATCACCCGGTCATAACTATACCCGCGGTAGACGAGGTTGTTCATGTTCGTCACGGTGGAATAAACTTCCTCTGACAAACTGATATCAGGCTGATCATCGAGTTGATCAATCCGCTCGTCAGCAATTTGGAAGCTGGTTTCACTGCTGCTTAAATCTTGTAACTCACGAAAAATCGTGCCTTGCTCTAAGTACGCAATCACACGATCGCCGCCGTTACCTTCCTGTGCAACGAAAGATTGGATGTGTTCACGCGCAGCATGCAGATCACCGACACGATACACCGCCTGTGCTTGGCGTAAAGTCGCATTGCTGTTACACCCTGTTAGACACAGTAACAACGTCCAACCCAGCAGGCTCACCCACGGGGACATCTGCCATTTTGTCTTTTTAATGCCCTGTCCCATGCGTATCATTATCACCCAAACCAGCCAAAAATCTAGTTGCGGAACGCTCTACAATCCATACACCTATGCAGTGGCGGGCGATGCACCTTATTGCGGGGACGAATCATCAGTTGCCCCAGCAAACCATCCGAGTGTCCGCCAGTGATTAAACCACATGGCTAAACGCTCTTCTAAGAACTGCTGAGTATGTGTATCCACATTCGATGCGATCTGTTCGACAGCATGCTCCAAACTCAGACCTTGTTGGAGATGATCTAACAATTGATATTGCAAGGGCCCTAACGCTTCTGCTTGAACATGGTTGTTTTGCCGATAGATCGCCCAGTGATGTTTCACATGTGCGGGGATAAGTAAGGCCGCTTCCGGATCTTTTTCATGGCCTGCAATCATGCGTAATTCAACAAGATTGCTGTCTTCAACAAACAATCGAAAATGCGGTTGAAATACAAGAGAGTCAGTAAGCTGTGCTTCTTGCTGTGCCTCGGTGAGCAAGCTCAAATCAAGCACAGGTAATTGGGCTGCATCAAACGCATGAATATATAGATATTCAAGTTCCGCAGCTTGAACCCATTGCGTGCGATTGTAAGTCGATGACATACTCATATACGTCACGAGCAAACGAGACAAAGCCCGCAGTGATACAGAACTAGATGGAAACTGTTGCAAATAATCCATCACCAATTCTGCAAAAACGCGAACCCCCATCAATCGAGCAAGTAGTGGATATTCCTCCTGCATTGTCGAGAGCAATCGGAACCAGTACTGCTGATTATAAGTTGCAAGCCGATCCGCGGCGGTGAGTCCGAGGTCCTCACGGGGCAAAAGAAGCTTAAGAATCTCACTGTCATATTCCTCTTCACGCATCCGGAAATTCGCATCGTCATCAATGAGTTCTAACGGCATGCTAATCGCATCGCCAAAGAGCTGCTGAAGTTTCAAAAGTGAAGGTGGAATGATGGGCATGGTGATTGAATTTCGGATTATTATTTTTCAGCGATTTGGTTTTCTTGCTCAGTGTTCCCCACGCTAGGCTGCTGATACGTCTTAGCGATCTGAGCCTCTGCCATCGTCTGTTCAAAAGTTAAAAAGTCTGCATCCCATTCTAGGATCGTGGAAACCCCGCCG